>JAYSYI010000280.1:0-5396 GCA_043727665.1 Limnoglobus sp.
TGCATGTAATCGTCGAGGTTGCGACCCGCCTCGGCAAAGATCTTACGCAGCACGTTCGGGATCGTGAGAATCGTTGGCCCCATGTCGAACCGAAAGCCCGCCTTCGAAAGTTGTGCGGCTTTGCCACCGAGCCACGCGGACTTTTCGAACACGGTCACGCTGTAACCACGTGCCGCGAGGGTACATGCCGACGCAAGCCCCGCAAGGCCACCACCGATCACTGCGATCCGCCGATTATCCAGATTCACGTACATGGCTCCCAACGACATAGGTGTATGGTCAAGATACGACAGCAGCCGGTTGGTTGGATTCTTCATCGAGCCAACTGGCGTCGAGTGACAGATCGTTCAACAACAATCGGCTAGTGATCCGTGCCGATTCATAAATCACGGGCAGGCCGCTACCGGGGTGCGTGCCACCGCCGACGAGATACACGCCTTCGACATCGTCGAAGCGGTTTCGGGGACGCAGGTGCAACATCTGCCCGAGATTGTGTGCCAAGTTAAACGTGGCACCGCGATACACTTCGTACTGATTCTGCCAGTCGGCGGGCGTGACGACTTTCTCGTAGCGGATGCGTTTCTCGATGCCTTTGATGCCGATTTTCTCCAACTGCTTCAGCACTTTCGCACGAAACGCTGGGGCTTCCTTCGTCCAGTCGACGTTCTCGTTCATATTCGTGACGGGTGCGAGAATGTAGATCGTGCTCATCCCCTTCGGTGCCAACGTGCTATCGGTGACGCTCGCATTTTGCACGTAGAAGGAAGTATCGTCGGTGAGCTTGTGCTCAGTTTCAATATCCTTCAAATTTTGCACGTAGTCCGCAGCTGTATAAATCGTGTGATGACTAATGTCATCGTAGCGACCCTCAATGCCGAGGTACATCATGAATGTCGAACACGAAAACTTCTTCTTGGCGATCTTCGCATCGGTCCAGTTGCGGCGAAGATTATTCGGTATGAGCTTGCTGGCGGCCTGTGCGAAGTCGGCGTTCATCACGACGGCATCCGAGCGATACTCACCCGCATCAGTCTGCACGCCGACGGCCTTGCGACCTTCGAAGAGAATCTTCTCGACCGATTCTCCGAGTGAAATTTCGACGCCCAACTCGCGGGCAATGCGTGCCATCCCTTCGGACACCGCATTGCAGCCACCGATCGGGTGCCAAACGCCGAACTCGTATTCGAGGTACGAAAGGATCGAAAACAAGCTCGGGCAGTTGAACGGGGACATGCCGAGGTATTTCGACTGAAACGCAAACGCGAGCCGGATACGTGGATCTTCGAAGTAGCGATTGAGTTCGCCATCGAGCGACTTCCACGGTCGCAAGATTGGCAATAACTTCAACAGGCTCAGTTTGAATAAATCTTTCCAACCGCTGAACGGGCTTTCCAGCACGGGGCGAAACGCTTCGAGCTTTGTGCGGTTCTCGCTGATAAATCGCCGCACATTACCTGCGTCAGCGACGGAGATTTTCCGCACCTCGGCTTCCATCTTGTCCAGGTTCGGCGTGCAAAGTAACTCGCCACCGGAGCCGAACAGAATGCGATACTGTGGGTCTAAACGCACCATCGGAATTTCACGGTGCAAATCGCGACCGATGAGGCGAAAGACCCGCTCAAGCACCGTGGGGTAAAGGAAGAACGTCGGGCCGAGGTCGAATCGGAAGCCGTCTTCTTCAATTTTGGAACAGCGACCGCCGACTTGGGGAAGCCGCTCGATGATCCGCACTTTGACGCCGGAGTTTGCGAGTAACAGTGCGGCGGCCAACCCACCGGGGCCGGCACCGATGATTGTGACCGACTTCGTACGTTTGCCATCGACGTGCGGCGTGGTCCGTTCGGGTGCGAAAGCGGTGGTAAGCATGGTTTTCCGTGTCGTTCTTGCGGCAATCGCGTATATGTTCCCATCTTAGGCAGGAATCGAATGCGGATTTCCACTTTCCGCGACAAAGGAACACACGATGAACGCAGCCGCACTTACACCTAGCGAACTGTTCGCGATTGCAGGGAAACTTCCGCGCGTGCCGCTCGCCCATTTACCGACTCCACTCGAAGAACTCCCGCGGTTTTCGGCGCGTGTTGGCGGCGATGTTCGCATCTTCATCAAGCGCGACGATTGTACGGGTCTGTTACTCGGCGGTAACAAAGCCCGGCACAACGAATTTCTACTCGGCGATGCCGTCGCGCAGGGTTGCGACATGGTCGTTTGGGGTGCTGGGATCCAGTCGAATAACTGCCGACAGACGGCGGCGGGCTGTGCGAAACTCGGGCTGGAATGCCGCTTGTACCTCAGCCGAATGAGTTATTCGACCGAGATACAAGGGAACTTGTTGCTCGATTATCTCGTCGGCGCGCACGTCGAATTTACCGATGCCAAGATCGGCCCGGAACTCGATGAACTGCTCGCGGCTAAGGCGGCGGAGTTTCGTAATGCGGGCCGTAAGCCGTACTACTGGCACCGGCCGCGGGTCGTTCCGCTGGCCGCAATCAGCTACGCCGTGTGCGTGGCGGAGATTGTGCAGCAATGCCTGGATCGCGGGATGCAGCCCGATGCGCTCTATGTGTCGTCGTCGGGGGCAACCGGGGCAGGCGTTGCGCTGGGGAAGGCGATTCTCGGCTTGAACTGCCCCGCACGGTTGATCTGCCCGATGCTCTGGCCGTGGCACATTCCGACGGCGCTCGCCGCCGATGCGAACGCTGCCGCCGAAATGCTCGGAGTGCCACACCGGCTGCACGAAAATGACATTGATGCCGACGAAACCTACGTTGCACCTGGTTATGGCTACCCGTCCGATGCGGGGCGGGAAGCGTTGGACATGCTGGCCCGCACTGAGGCAATTTTGCTCGACCCCGTCTATTCGGCAAAGGCGATGGCATCGCTAATCGCAGATGTGCGAGCGGGGAAATACGCGCCCGGTTCGCGCGTGGTATTCATCCACACGGGCGGCGTACCCGCGATATTCGCCGAGCCGAGCAAAGTCCTGCCGAAGCGATGACTTGCTCCGGCACCGCGATCCGTTTAAGATTGAGACAAGTGTGACAGACACGTTGAGGGTTGTTCATGCGTATTCGAAATCTCGGTTACTCGTTCGCCACGATCGCCACGATCGCGCTGCTCGCCGTAGCATTCGCCGTTGCTGACGACGCAAAAGAAAAACTGAAAGAACCGAAGCTGACCGAAGAAGATCGCGCCCACTGGGCGTATCTGCCGCCGCGTCGTTCGCCAGTGCCGAAGTCGTCCGCCACGCATCCGATCGATGCGTTCATTCGCGAAAAACTGTCCGCCGCAAAGCTCTCCCCCGCCCCGCCTGCCAACCGTTCGACGCTGATTCGCCGCGTCTATTTCGACGTGACGGGATTGCCGCCAACCCCGGCGGAAGTCGATGCCTTCGTGCAAGATACCTCGGCGAATGCGTACGAAAAAGTCGTCGATACCTTGCTCGCGTCGCCGCATTACGGCGAACGTTTTGCCCAACACTGGCTCGATGTCGTTCGCTACGCCGAAACGAACGGCTACGAACTCGACGCGGATCGGCCCCATGCGTGGCGTTACCGCGATTACGTGATTCGCAGTTTCAACGCCGATAAGCCGTACCATATTTTTTTGAAGGAACAACTCGCCGGCGATGAATTGGCCGCCGGGAAAGACCCGCGTACGGTGCCAGACTTACTGATCGCCACAGGGATGCATCGCTGCGGGCCGTCGCATATGGTCGGCGGGAACCTCGACAAAGCGGCGCTCCGCCAAGAATATCTCACCGAGATGGTCAACGCCGTTGGCTCGGCGGTTCTCGGCATGACGATGGCCTGCGCCCGTTGCCACGATCATAAGTTCGACCCGATCTCCGCTGCCGATTATTATCGGCTTCAGGCGTTTTTCGCTGCCGCACAATATCGCGATGTGAATTTGGCCACGAAGGAAGAGGCGGCAAAACAAGCTGCGAAAATTGCCGAACTCGATGCGCGGATCGCGCCGCTTCAGAAGCAAGTCAGCGAAATCGACGCGCCCGTTCGGGTCAAAGTTGCTGCTGCAAAAAAGGCCGCACTCGAGCCGAAATACCGCAACGCATTGGATGTCGAAGCGAAGAAACGCACGCCCGAGCAGAAGCAGCTCGTGGACGATATTCAGGTCGTCATCAAAATTTCGTGGGACGATATTCTCAACGCGATGCCAGCAAAAGAGAAGGCCCAGCGCGACCAAATCCGCGAGAAGATCCACGCGATTCAAGCCGAACTCCCCGCACCCCCCGCTATGGCGTGGGCCATCACCGACGACGAAAAACGCCCGGTCACGCACGTGCTGAAACGCGGCGACACCGACCGTAAGGGTGCGGTCGTTTCGCAAGGATTTCCACGAGTTTTATTGAACGAAGCCCGCACGCCGAAGAGCCGCATCGAGTTCGCCGATTGGCTGGCGACACCGGACCATCCGCTCACATCGCGGGTGATCGTCAACCGCCTTTGGCACCATCTATTCGGCCGTGGACTCGTTGGCAGCGTCAACGATTTCGGCACCCGCGGCGATAAATCGACACACCCAGAATTGCTCGATTGGCTGGCACGCGAGATGATCGACCAGCCAACGCCGTGGAGCATGAAGCGAATGATTCGACTCATGGTGACATCGGAGACGTACAAACAATCCAGCCATGTGACGGCAACTGACACCGCGATGACAGCCGATCCGGATAATCGGTTGTTGTGGAAAATGAACCGGAAGCGGATCGATGCCGAAGCCCTTCGCGATGCGATTTTGACCGCCACCGGCACACTCAACCGCGACACCGGCGGGCCGAGCATCCGCATACCGCTCGAACCGGCCGTCTACGATTTGATCTTCACCGAAGGCGAACCCGACGGCCTCTGGCCCGTCACGCTCGATGCAAAGCAGCACGATCGCCGCAGTATTTATCTCTTTGCGAAGCGAAACGTGCGACTCCCGATGCTCGAAGCGTTTGACCAACCCGACACGCTCACGCCCTGCAATGGCCGTGGCGTCAGTACGTTCGCCCCGCAATCGCTCATCCTCATGAATGGCCCATTCACCTACGAACAAAGCCGCAAACTCGCGAAAAACGTGATGGCCGTGCCAAAATCGACACCCGACGATTGGGTGAGAAACATCTACCGTCGCTGCCTCGCCAGGAACCCGACTGACACCGAGTTGGTCGTCGCAAAAGCATTCCTCGCAGCCAACGGCGAAGCCGCCGTCGCCGATTTGTGTTTAGCCATGTTCAATACGAACGCCTTCGTCTACCTGCCGTAGCCAGCGTCCAAAGGCACTGACGTATGACCCGGCACCCACAAGGGGTGCCCCCCAAGTGATGTGAAGTTGCGGTTGACACGCATATTTTATCCGTTTCTACTCTCTCGAAATTGGTTCGTTCCCCTTTC
>JAYSYI010000281.1:0-1691 GCA_043727665.1 Limnoglobus sp.
CACGCAACTCGCGGAAGCGGTCACTGCACATGCCACGCCGGTCGGGAGTGGCACCGTCGCCCGTACGAAACGCATTCCCGTTGAAGAACGCGCCGAAGCCGCCGTCATCGCCTGGATGCGTCACCAAACCACCGGCTACGATGGCATGGCAATTCCCCGCGTCAAAGGCGAACGCCGCGAAGTTCGCCGAATGCTGGCACGGCGATCCCACGAATTACTCGCACATTATCGCAAAGGCGATCCCATCCGCGACGACTGCCCTTTGAAGCGGGCGCTGAAATAATTTACGGATGCGTTTCCCCGCGGCGCGGCTCTGTTACTGCGTCGGAATCATCATTATGGGTGTGCCATGCGGTCGGGTTCTTTTGCGTATCTGCTGACGCTCGCTACGGACGACACTTCGGTTCCGGATGCGGAATTGCTCGCGCGGTTTGCCGGGAACGGCGATGCCACGGCGTTCGAATTGCTCGTTCGTCGGCACGCCGATTTGGTTTGGCGGGTCTGCCGGTGCGAACTACCACACGATGCCCATTCGGCCGAAGATGCCTTTCAAACGACGTTTCTCGTGTTGGCGCGGAAGGCCGGTTCGGTGCGGGGATCGACGGTTGCGGGCTACCTGTTTCGGGTCACACGGAATGCGGCACTGCGGGTGCGCAAGCGAATCGGGAACGTCGCGGAAACGACCGTGGAAATGTGCGTGGAATCGGCCGAACCGAACGAATGTTCGGTGGCGGTGATCGAGGAGGTCGAACGGCTGCCGGACAAGTTTCGCTTGCCGGTGCTGCTTTGTTTCTTCGAGGATTGCACGCACGTCGAAGCGGCAAACCGGCTCGGGTGGGCGGTCGGCACGGTGGCCAGCCGACTGGCCCGCGCCAAGGATCGCTTGCGAATTCGCCTCACCCATCGGGGTATGGCACTCCCCGCAATACTGGCAGGCGTCGGCGTTCCCGCAACGACTGTACGAGCGGCGGTGATGATGGCGACGACCCCGTCGGCGGTGCCGACACTTTTGACCGAACTTACACGCGAGGTTTCGATCGTCATGGCGAATGCAAAAGCGAAATGGATCGGCGGCGGAATACTGGCTGCGCTGATACTCACGAGCGGAGTCGGGATGATGGCGCTCACCGCAGGCCCCGGCCCCGAAGAACCGAAACCGGCCACAAAGGACAAGCTGGTAGCGAAAGTGCCCGTGCCGGAAACGCCCGAAGCCGCCGAACTCAGGAAGTTGCAAGGCGTATGGAAGGTAACGAAGATCGAAACCATCCGCGGCGTTGCACCGGCCAAGGAAATCGAGCCAATGCGCTGGGAGTTCGTCGGTGAAACCCTCACTACCATCGACGGTCCCGAGGAAAGCCAGAAGCTAAAAATGCAGGTCGTGCTCGATGTCTCAAAGTCGCCGAAACAAATGACAGCGACGGGACGCACGAAAACGGAAATGAACAAGGCGGAAGGGATTTACGAGTTGAAAGGCGACACACTTCGTTATTGCTCATCCGCCCCCGGCACACCAATTCCAACCGAGTTCAAGGTGGAGAAAGACTTAGACACAGGGTTGATCGAATTCGTACGAGTGCCCGAGAAAGCGAAGCCCGAAGACGCCGAGTTGAAGAAGCTACAAGGGAAGTGGCAGGTGAAGCGATCCGAGAACAAACGTGGTGTTGCTCCCGCCAAAGCAATCGAGTCGATGC
>JAYSYI010000282.1:0-16242 GCA_043727665.1 Limnoglobus sp.
CATCGGCAATCACCCGTTCTGCGAAGGTCTTCGCGTAACCGAGAACCAGCGAATCGTTGAGGAGCGTCAGCGCTTGCGGTGCGGTCGTTGTCGTGAAACGTCGGGCGCAGGTTTCACTGCGGTCGGGGCTGTCGAACAAGCTGAATAGCGGGTAACGTAAGTTGCGTTTCACGTAGACGTAGACGCTACGGCGGCTGCGTTCTTTCGGGTCTTCGCTGACCTTCCAACCTGCGGTACTTTTCAGTTCCGATGGCAGTTCGGGGTAGACGCTCGGCCCGCCCATTTTCAGGTTCAGCGTACCCGTCACCGCGAGGATCGCATCGCGAAGCGATTCGCCATCGAGCCGTTTGCGCGGCATCTGCCACAGGAGTTTGTTCTCGGAATCTTTTGCGTAATGCGACTCGTTGCCGATCCCCGACTGACGGTAGACAGTCGTGGTCACGATCTGCCGGTATACGTGCTTCATTGATCGTGCGTTGGCAACGAAATCTTGCGCGAGCCAATCGAGAAGTTCGGGATGGCTCGGGCGTTCGCCGGTGAGTCCGAAATCGCTCGAACTGGCAACGATGCCGCGACCGAACAGATGCTGCCAGATGCGGTTGACGATCACTCGGGAAGCGAGTGGGTTCTTGTCCGCGGCGATCCAATTCGCGAGTGCCGTGCGCCGTCCGGATGTGCCGATTTTCGACGTCGCCGGCTCCGCATCGCGGTCGTCAAATGCAGACAGATAACCGGGTTCGACGACTTCGCCAGGCTTCCGCCAGTCGCCGCGTTTAAGCCGATGTTGCGGCGGTGCGGTGGCACCCACGTCGGTCATCACCATTGCCATCGGCGGGTCGGCGGGCTTGTCTTTGGCGAGTTCCGCCATTCGTTTGGACATGCCTTCCCACTTCTCTTTCACGGGGCTTTTCATCTGCGTCGGCGTGAACCGCTTCGCCGAATACACCTGCTTTTCGACCATCGCAGCAATCTGCTTCTGCCACGGCGTCCGCTGCTCGCTGGGAATGTCGATCAGGCTGACGTATTCTTCCTGGAACCGCGAGCGTTCTTTCTTCTCGGCTTTCTCGCGGAATGGTTTTTCCAACTCCGCCATCTGTTGGCGAAGTTCCTCGGTCTTGGTTTCCCACGCCTTCGTTTTTGCATCGATTGCGGTGATCGCTTCTTGCGACAACAGCGGTTTCTCCGTCGGCCAAATCCCCGCGAAAAACGACTGAAAGCGATAATAATCGAGGTGCGTGATCGGGTCGGTCTTGTGATCGTGGCACTTCGCGCAACCGAGGGTCACGCCGAGAAATGCCGCTGCCGTCGTGTCGGTAATATCGTTCAAAATCTCTTGGCGACGCTGTTCCAGGTTCACCGCATTGTACTCATCGGGAAAGTGCCGCAAGAACCCGGTCGCGATGATCGCTGAGTTGTCGCTTGCCAATTCATCACCCGCGATCTGCTCTTTCACGAAGCGGTCGTACGGTTTGTCGGCGTTGAAACTGTCGATCACATAGTCGCGGTAACGCCAGGCATTGGGGCGGTGGTCGTCGGATTTGAAGCCGTCAGTTTCGGCAAAGCGTGCGACATCGAGCCACCAGATCGCGACGCGCTCGCCGAAGTGGGGCGAAGCCAGCAAACGATCGACGACTTTTTCGTAAGCCTTTTCCGTGTCGTCTTTCAGAAATGCAGCAATCTCTTCCGGCGTCGGTGGTAACCCGCTTAGGTCTAATGTCACGCGTCGAAGCAGCGTCGTTTTGTCTGCTGGTGTCGCAAATGCCAGTTTCGCCTCAGCGAGTTTCGCGGCGAGGAATGCATCGATTGGATTCGCGAATCCGGACTGCGGCACGTGGACTTTACCGACCGGTTTATACGCCCAATCGGCGGGTGTTTCGGCACGAGAAAACGTGGGGATCACGCAAAGGATGGCAATCAATAAAGCGGGCAGTCTGCACATCGGCAGGCACCTGTAACGTGAAGAAAAACTGGCGTGATAGAATAACTTTGTTGTAACTGTTCGACATGCGTCGAGCAATCGAAAACTCAGCAAATTTCGAGGAACGGGCGTGAACAGCGTACGTATCGGCAACGGCTGTGGTTTTTGGGGCGATAGCGTCGATGCCCCGATCCAGCTCGCCGTTGACGGCCAACTCGATTATCTCACGCTCGAATATCTCGCCGAACTGACGATGTCGATCCTCGCGAAAACGAAACAACGCGATGCTTCGCTGGGATATGCCAGCGATTTTCTAGGTGTCGTGGATCGCCTCGCGCCGATTATGGCGACGCAGCCGAAACTGAAAATCGTCACGAATGCGGGCGGCATGAACCCACACGCTTGCGCCCGCAAAGTCGCGGAGGTTATTGCGAAACACGGGCTGCATGCGCATCGCATCGCGGTAGTTTCCGGCGATGATTTGATGCCGAACCTCGATGCACTTCTTGCGAATGGCCATGCGCTAAATCATCTCGATACCGGCGAGCTGCTGGCGAACGTGCGACGCCGCGTGGTCAGTGCGAACGCCTACCTCTGTGCCGTGCCGATCGCGCAGGCGATAGGGATGGGTGCGAACATCGTTATAACCGGTCGCGTCGCCGATGCGTCGTTGACGCTCGGCCCGCTCATTCACGAGTTCGGCTGGACGCACATCGATCAATTCGCGGCGGGCACCGTGGCGGGGCACCTCATCGAGTGTGGCGCGCAAGTAACGGGCGGGTTGTGGATGAACGCCGACGATTCGACGCACCTCGAAACCGTCGGCTACCCGATTGTCGAAGTCCGCGCGAACGGCGAGTTCACCGTCTCGAAGCCACCCGGCAGCGGTGGGGCCATTAACATCGAAACCGTCAGCGAGCAACTTCTTTACGAAGTCGCCGACCCGTCACGTTACCTCACGCCCGATGTCGTTGCCGACTTTACCACCGTGCAACTTCAACAATCGGCCCCCGATGAAGTCACGGTTACCGGGAGTCGCGGTCGCCCGGCGACTGATAGTTACAAAGTCTCCGTGGCGATTCGCGATGGTTTTACCACATCCGGCACGCTCGTGATATTTGGCCCGAACGCCGCGGAGAAAGCACGTAGATGCGGCGCGATCCTTCTGGAACGACTGAAGCGAGCAGGCATATGTTTCGAGCATTCCCTAATCGAAACTCTCGGTGCCGGTAGCTGCGTACCCGGCGTGGTGGTCATGCAATCGGACCCCACTGAGGTCGTTTTGCGCGTCGCCGTCCGCGATTCGAACCTCGCTTTGGTAGAGCGCTTCACGAAAGAGTTCGCCCCGCTTGTCACCTCCGGATACCCTGGCGTCACCGGTTATACAACGGGCCGCCCGCAAGTCCGCGAAGTCCTCGGGTACTGGCCCGCACTCATCGACAAAACCGCCGTGGTACCGAGAGTGGAACTGTTGACAGCGAACGATTTACAGGAGACATTGCGATGAGCCTGACTTGGGAAAATGCGCGCGAGATCGGCGAGATGCTGTTCGAGAAATACGACACACTCGACCCACTTAACGTGCGGTTCACCGATATGCACAAATGGGTGCTCGACCTCGAAGACTTCGTCGGAAAACCCAGCGATTCCAACGAAAAACGCCTCGAAGCGATTCAGATGGCGTGGTACGAAGAGTGGAAAGACGAGTACGGGAAGTAGATTAACTTCATCGGCTTTCACCGCCCGTAACGTGCGGTCATTTCGGCGAGGCGTTCGGTGACGCCTTGCGGGAACTGCGACCACTCGAAGCGCCATTTCCAGTTGCCGTCGGCTTTGCCGGGGACGTTCATGCGGGCTTCGCTGCCGACGCCGAGCATGTCTTGGAGTGGGGCAATCGCGAGGCGAGCGACCGACGACCACGCGAGGCGAATCATTTCCCACGACGGTTCGACGATATCTTTCCCAATGTAATCGGTGAAGAACTTTCGATCGTGCTCTGCAAGTGTGGACCACCAACCGTTCGTTGTGTCGTTGTCATGGGTGCCGGTGTAGACGATGGTGTGCGGTTCGTAATTGTGCGGCAAATACGGGTTGGTGACCGCGCCGATTGCGAACTGCAACACGCGCATTCCGGGTAGATCAAACGCGATACGGAGGGCATCGACATCGGGCGTGATGACGCCGAGATCTTCCGCGATGAACGGCAGTTTACCGAGGTGTTCGCGGAGAGCATCGAAGAGGTGCCGACCGGGGCCATCGACCCATTTTCCGTTGCGTGCGGTCAACTCAGCGGCTGGGATATGCCAGGCTTGCGCGAAACCACGGAAGTGATCGAGGCGAATGAGATCGACGGATTTCAAGGCATGTTTGACCCGCGCTGTCCACCACGAATAGCCGGTTCGCTGCATGGCGTCCCAGTCGTAAATCGGGTTGCCCCAATGCTGGCCGTCCTCGGCAAAGTAATCCGGGGGCACGCCCGCCACAACGCTCGGCTGGCAGTGATCGTCGACGAGAAATTGATCGCGCCACGCCCAGACATCGGACGAATCGAGCGCCACGAAAATCGGGATATCGCCGACGATTGCGATCTTCTTTTCGCTGGCGTACGCCTTCAGTGCCGACCACTGTCGGTCGAACAAAAACTGGCCGACTTTGTGTCGTTCGATCTGCGTATACAACGTTTCATGGAGAGCATCGATCGTATTCCGTTCGCGGCGAATCAGTTCGCTCGGCCACGCTGTCAGTGCATCGCCGTTGCGGGTTTCGCGGATCGCCATGAACATCGCGTAATCGTCGAGCCATCGCGATTCGCGCGAGCAAAAATCGTCGTAGTCGCCACTGAGATGTTTGGCTTGCCCCGTGCGAAAGCGATCCGCCGCCGCCGCGAGCAAGGCGTTCTTGAATGGCACGACTCGTGCCGAGTCGTAGGCATCGTTTGCGAACGACTGCCCGGCCCATAGTGACGGCGAGACGAGGCCATCCCGTTCAAGGAATTCCGGGCTGAGCAGGTTGATGTTTCCTGCGAATGCCGAAAACGATTGGTATGGCGAATCGCCAAAACCGGTCGGCCCGAGTGGTAAAATCTGCCATACCGATTGTCGCATCGACGCGAGACAATTGACCCAGTGGAACGCCGACGGGCCAAGATCGCCGACGCCGAACGGCCCCGGCAGGCTGGTGGGGTGCAAGAGCAGACCGGATGAGCGACGGTCAGCAACTTCGGGCATCGTAGAGTCTCAATAGGGTTCGCGCGCTGGATGCCCGCGTAAAATCATGATATGACCGACACAAGAGAAGAACCGATGGCTTCGTTTGGTGATTTACCGCAACCGCTCGTTCTCGGCCGCGATTACTATATCGAGAACGGCAACTGGGTATTCACCGCCGCGTATCACCAGCGGCGCGGGCAGTGCTGCGAAAGCGGTTGCCGCCACTGCCCGTATGGTTTTCAGGTTCCCACTGACAACGCGATTACTCCACCCGACAAAACACCGCTTTGAGGTAACGCCCTTCCTGGACATCGACCAGAAACGGGTGATCGCTCGCCGCCCCGGTGATCTTGAAAATCAGCAATTTGCGCGACGCCTGCCATGCCGCACGGCGCAACATTTCGATGAAGTCCGGCTCACTAACGAGGCCAGTACACGAACACGTGAGCAGCACACCACCGGGATTAATCACCTGCATCGCGAGGCGGTTCATGTCGAGGTACTTCCGCAATGCGGAGTCGATATCGTCGCGGTCGCGCGTTAGTTTCGCGGGGTCGAGGATGACCGCATCGAATCGTTCCTTGTTCGGGATCGCATCGCGAAGCCACGGGAATAAGTCGGCTTGAATGAACTTCATAGAAGCGTGATTGAGCTTCGCGTTCTGCTTTGCCATCTCGATGACTTTCTCGTCGAGATCGAGGCCGACGACTTCGGAAGCGTTGCCCATCGCTTTCGCGTACACGCCAAAACCGCCGGTATTGCAGCAGATATCGAGGACGCGCTTTCCCGCAACGAGGCCCGCGAGGATCTTCCGGTTCTCGCGTTGATCGAGGAAGAAGCCGGTCTTGTGCTTGCTTCCCGGCGCGACGCGAAACATCAGGCCGTGCTCGGTGATGAGATCCGGCATCGGCGGTTCGGGCGAACGGCAATCGAACGATTCTTGCTTGCCGACATGATCTTCGGCGAACCAGTAAAACTTCGATCCGGGGTAAAGGTTCGCGAGTGCGTCCTGAATCAGTTCCCGACAGCGATACATTCCTGCGGAGAAAAACTCCATCACGATCGTCGTGCCGAAACGATCGACCACGAGGCCACTCAGGCCGTCGGCTTCCGAATGCACGAGGCGATACGCGTTCGAAACCTCATCAATTTTAAGGATGTCGCGACGTAGCGCAACGGCGTTGCCGATCTTCTTGGCGAAGAATGCGGCATCGATCGCTTCGCTACGATCCGAGGTGAGAACGCGAAGCGTAATTCGCGAATGTCCGTTGTAAATTCCACGGCCGACCCACTGACCGGAGCGATCCTCGATGTTCACGAGGCCCCCGTTTTGGACTTTCCCCGATGGCCGTTCGACCATCTTCTGGAAGATCCACGGGTGCGACGATTTGCGTTCGATTTTCAATCGAACGGTCGGCAAGACGACCGCTTTCTCAGTGTCACTCATAAGAGTACAGTCTATCGGCAGCCGGAAAAATGCAAGAAACCCGCCACAGATATCGCGATCCGACAGCATTCACCGGGCCACCAAACCTTCGTACCGTTCGGCCAGTCGGTAACTTCGAGCTTTAGTGGATGGATTTGCGATAACGACGAATGCGTCTTGCAGCCAACGGGCACACAGCAAGTAGGCTTGGCGATTGGGAAGTTTAAAGTACGTCGCCACATCGTTTCGCGTTACCTCCTTCATCCGCAGAAACAGCCCGAGGGCCTGCCGTTGTTGTGGGGTGAGTTTGCGAAGCAGCGGTGAATGGTCCCATCCACCCTGTCGGCTCGTTGTTTCGGCTCGCGTTCGGACTTTCGCGAAAGCATCGGCCATTCCGTGGCAAAAATACGCAACGAATGGCGTCACGTCGGCTTGCGCACGACCGAAGTAATAATTGTGGCTATCACCGGTTGCAAGGCCGGTGTAATAGCCATCCAGCTTGGTGGCGTAGTATTCTTCCAGCGAATAGATGCCGTTGAGACCGTAACCGCTGCGGTGCAAAAGCAAGTTCACCAACAAGCGTGCCGTTCGGCCGTTACCGTCGAAGTACGGGTGAATCGTGGCAAACTGATAATGCGCAAGGGCGGTCACCACAGGCACCGGCAGTTCCCCTTCGGCGAGGTTGTCGTTTACCCAACGCACCAGGTCTTTCATGAGCATCGGCACGTCGTTCGCTTCCGGCGGCATGTACACTGTCCTGCCTGTGCGAGAATCCCGGATGACGTTCTGGCCGTCGCGGTATGGCGTCGGTTTGGGCTTCCCGGTCATCACGAAACCGTGGATGGTACGCACTTCGTTCTCGGTCAGTTTGCCCGGCTTGTTGCCGAGTCGTTCGACACGCTGTAGCGCGGCGAAGTAGTGTCGCACTTCCGCTTCATCGCGTTCGCGGCCAGGGAAGTTCCCTTCGCCCTCGACCACGGCTTTTACTTGCGACGGGCTGAGTTGGTTCCCCTCGATTTGCGTTGAGAAGTGCGTGGAAAGCAACCTCGCCGTACGCCGTAGCGAATCGAGCATCGGTGCGGTGAGCGGTAGTGTCGCAACGATTTGCCTGTCGGCCTCGATGCTCATCAAGGCTTTGGCAACGACGCCGGTGATGCGGTATTGGGGGTCGAACATGCGGGAGTCTCCGATGCGGCAAGACTACGGGCATGTCAAGAAAGTGTCAAGAAAGTGTCGAGAACCTCATGCCGCCATCAGGTACATTCGCAGCACATTGTAGATTTCTTCGCAGCGTTCGCGCCAGGTGGCGTGGTTGCCAGGTGGATACTCGGCCATCGGTTGCAACGTCACCAACACGGCGACGCGGTTGGCGTCGATCTTCTTCATTTCGAGCTTCACATCGATCGGTTCGCGGCCCGGTTCGGGTACGAATTTGCGGATCGACTGAATCCAACCGATGACGCCACTGCGTGTCTTTGGCTCTTGCCAGCCGCTCGGCAGATCGACGCGCAAATGGATTAATCCCGGCTCACTGGTCACGACGCAACCGCACACCGCTTCGACGAATCCTCGCAGTTTCACGGCGGCCAACCGTTCGGGAAGCGTTGCTTCGAATTGGTCGAAGAATGTGAAGCGGTCGTTGATTGCCTCATTTTTCGTGACCGGAATACTCGGCAAGGCCGGTGCGTGCAAAAGGGTATTGACGTGACTCGTTGTGGTGTCCGAACAGGCTTCGTAACCGGGAGGTGCGGTCGATTCCCAGATCTCGGTGCCGATCGCCTGCCCGAAATGCAGGGCGAGTTCGCGGGCCGACTGATGGCGTTCGTTCGGATATTTTGCGAGTGATATTTGCAACACCGCCTCGGTTGTCGGGTTCACATCGTGGATGCCCAAACTGCGTAGCGTCGGCGGCGTTTCGCGAACGTGTGCCGAGAGGATTTCTTGCACGGTCATGTGGTTGAACGGCAACCGCCCCGTGATCATCTCATAAAGAATCACGCCGACGGAATAGAGGTCCGCACGGCGATCCACGGAGTCCGCACGGATCATCTCTGGACTAACGTATGCAGGCGTGCCACACGCGAAGATCGGACCGCAGCCGGTGAGTTCCGCGATCTGGATATGCGGCCGTTCGGTGAATCCGGCGAAGCCGAAATCCATCACCTTCAGCGATTCGTTCGGCGTGTTGAAGTCCGTAATCATCAGGTTCGCGGGCTTCAAGTCGCGGTGCATAATCCCCGCGTCGTGTGCGGCTTGCAACGCATGGCACAACTGGCCAAAGATTCGCCCGATCCGCTCCGGGAACCAGCGTCGATGGCGAACGAGAATCGCTTCGAGCGTGACGCCGTGAATGTATTCGAGGATTAGGCACGGGCCGATCGGGTCGTCGATCGAGGCATCAATGAGTTGCACGACATACGGATGGCGGAAGCGGGCCATCGACTGAACTTCGGAATCGAAAAATTGCTGGAACTTTGGGTTCTGGCGGATGTTTTCCTTGACCCGTTTCACGACGACGTAGCGGTTCGGGTCGTTCACGACGCGGGCCAAATACACTTCGCCGTTGCTACCTTCGCCGATCAGTTTCAGAATCTCGTATCGCCCCATCGCACACTGGCCGATGACCGTGGTGCGCGTCGGTGCGTGCCGGATGGCGTCGGACGAGCGTAGTCGTTTGCTGATCTCGGGCCAGGCCATTCCATCGTACTCTTCGAGTCGCCATTTCGTACGCAGTTCGCGAACGACGTGCAACAGTAGAGCGGAATCGAGTTAGAAACAAATCTGTTACGCCCTTCGCTTGGAAGTTCCGCGCCGGGTTTACCGACAATACAGGCCGTGTCGGTCGCGGGATTTCGGTAAACTTGCACCTTTAGTGATTAGAAATCGCGCCCAGGCGATATTCTACGACCGATGAAAAAGTTTGTTTCGGTGCCAAGACGCGCCAGCCCGCTGCGTGGTTGTTCGCTTCCAAGTTCGGTGCGTCGGTCGCGCAAGTGTACGCCTCAATCGCGACGGCTTTCCGGTGCGTCGGCGTAAAAAGCAACAGTTCGCGATACGCAGCATCGACGTGAACCGACAAGCGCCGACCGCTCTTCGGATCCCAGAGTGCCGCCACTTCGCCGAGTTCCCCCGGCTTGCGTTTCACGTTAATGCTCGTGAATAACGTGTCGAGAACTGTGGTGCCCACCGGCTTGCCGCGGCGGAAATCGAGATCGCCCAAGCCCGAACGCCAACCGGTCGGCATGTTGCCTTCGGATTCCCATATCTCCGTCACCGCTGCCGCGAGGTTCCACGTCGCGATGTCCGCCGTGCCGCCCGGTGCTTTGAAGTACGGATGGAAGCCGATGCCGAACGGCATCACTTTTTCATCAGCGGCACTCACGGTCGTTTCGACGCGCAGCGTCGTGGCACTCAAGCGATACGTGAGTTGGAGTTTCGCATCGGCGGGCCAATACGCGAGCGCCTTCGGGACATCCTTCGAGATTTGAAATTCGCCCGTGACGAACGCCGATGTCGCATCGGCACCGGAATCGATCACACGCCATGGGCAACGGGGCGTGAAACCGTGGATAGCGTGCGTGCCCGTCGATTCATTCAACGGCAGTTGGTAAACCTTTTCTTCGAATGTGAATTGGCCGTGCTTCAGCCGATTCGGGAACGGGAACAGCACCGGGTGGCCACTGCGTGTCGGTACCGGATTCGCGTCCCAATCGGGTGCCATGTAAAGCAGGTCGTCCCACTTGCCGTCGGCCTTGGCCGTCTGCCAACGCAAGCAGTTGAACCCGTGCGCCGGCCAAACCTCGGCACGCACCGGCGCTTTGCCTGTTTCGTCCGCAAGCGTGTAAACGACGCCGGGAATGCCGCCCGCCTCGGCTTCTCGCGTGGTCACGGTAAATGCCATCGGTGTTGCCCCTTGCTTGGAATCGCGGTGCCGTTCGCAAGGGGGAATTGTACGTTTCCAGAAACGTTACACGCACGAATTCACCGGAGTAGGTCATGCCGTTCATCAAATCGGAACCTCTCACGGAACTGGCGAATCGCTTATTCGTGGCATCTGGAGTGCCCGAAGCCGATGCATTTGTGGTGGCAAAGCACCTTGTGGGTGCGAACTTGCGTGGGCACGATTCTCATGGCGTCATGCGCGTGCCACAGTATCTGCAATTCCTGCGCGATGGCAAATATCACGCGAACGTACAGCTGGAAATTCTGCACGAGACATCTGCGGTGGTGTCTGCCGATGCGGGTTGGGGACTGGGGCAGGTGCAGGCGCATCGGTTGTTGGCGAAACTGCTGCCGAAGGCCGAACTTCTCGGAATCGCGTCGGGTACGCTGCGAAATTGCGGTCACGTTGGGCGATTGGGTGAATATGCAGAGACGTCAGCCGAACGGGGCATGGCGTTCCTTGCCTCCGTGAATTCGCATGGGGCCGGGCGTCGCGTCGCGCCACCCGGCGGCACCGAGGGCCGCATCAGCACGAACCCGATCTGCCTTGGCGTGCCCACCGCGACCGATCCCGTCGTTCTGGACTTTGGCACAAGCGTGGCAGCCGAGGGGAAAGTTCGCGTGCATTACCAAAAGAAAGAAGCGACGCCCGAGGGCTGGCTGCTCGATAGTAACGGCCAACCGACGACGAACCCGGCCGTGTTGTACGAAGACCCACGCGGTACGATCCTGCCGTTCGGCGGGAACCAAACTTACAAAGGCTTCGGCCTCGGGCTGTTGCTCGATCTGTTCACGGGTGGACTATCGGGCGGGTCGTGCAGCCATCCGGACGCCCCACTTGCGGGCATCGGCAACACGCTGTTGTTCGTTATCTTCGATCCGAAACAGTTCGGCGGCGCGGATCATTTTGTGAAACAAACGACGGGCCTTACCGACTTCGTACGCTCGTGCCCCACGGCAGACGGAGTCGAACGGATCACTTTACCCGGCGACCCCGAACGCGACACGAAACGCCAACGCGAACAAACGGGCATCCATATTCCCGACGGCACTTGGAAGTTGCTCGTCGATGAGGCCACGAAGTGTAACGTGGCGTTGCCGATCACCTGATGAATGTAGTTGGCCTCTCTGAGGCCGGTGCCGGAGACTTCCGTAACGGCATCGCGATACCATCGGGTATTCCTCGCTAGCGCGTTTTGAAGTTGCGCTATCTGGCAGGTCGAACATTTTCCTCTAGAAATACAGGCAATCCGCGTCCCGGAGGGATTTCGTATGGGCACCCCTTGTGGGTGCCTGGGATGACGCTGCCAGCTTCTGGCATAGGAACCGGTACCCACAAGGGGTGCCCCTACGTGAGAAAAGCGCAACTTCAAAACTAGCCCGACGCGCTAGCGAGGAATACCCACAAATCGCACCAGGCTCGAATTCACCACGAATTACACGAAAAGAAAACGCTGATACAGAAATCGTTCACGGCGTTGCGAACCGGGGTCACAGACCGTCACATACCCCAGGTACAAAAATGTCGCTGCCACCGCCTGCGGTTAGTCGTCTATACTGACGTTGTCACTGAGACGAGGTTCCCACCGCCATGCCACGTTCGATTTTCGCTTGTTTCACACTCATTATCGCATGTTCGTTCGCCATCGGAGTCGAAACGACTGCCATCGAGCGCGGCAAACGTGCTCTTGAACAGAAGGCGTTTATCCCCGCGTTTTGGCCGAAGTCCGCGTACGATCTCGCATGGAAACGCTGGGGCGTCGCTGAGAAACCGAAGAACTACGACGTGGCGTTTCGCGAACGGTATGGCCTGCACGATGCGCCGTACCCGAACGATAGCCTTCCGATGGGGCTACGTACCGCACCGTATTTACCGTTCACGAAAGGCATCGGCATCGACTGCCTGGCGTGCCACGGAGGTTCGATTTCGGGCAAAGGCATCGTCGGGCTCGGGAACAGCACGCTCGACGTTCACGCGTTGTTCGAGGACATGGCCGCCGCCGGGAACATGCCGGTGAATTTGCCGTTTCATTTCAGCAACGCGCGTGGCACAAATGAAGCCGGCGCGTTCAGTGTTTATTTGCTCGGCTACCGCGATGACGATCTCAACCCGACCGCTAACAAACGCGACCTCGGCCTGCACGACGACAGTTGCGAAGACGTCCCCGCATGGTGGCTACTCAAAAAGAAATCGACGATGTACCACGTTGGTGCGACCGATGCCCGTTCCGTGCGTTCGATCATGCAGTTTATGATGCACCCGCTGACGCTCCCCGCCGACTTTGCGAAAGCCGAACCGGCCTTCCGCGACATTCAACAGTACATCCTCAGCCTCGAAGCGCCGAAGTACCCGTATGCCATTGATGCGAAACTCGCGGATACTGGGCGTGCGATCTTCCACGAAAATTGCGCAAAGTGCCACGGCAACTATGGCGATCAGCCGAAGTACCCGAATAAGATCATCCCGCTCGATGAAATCGGCACGGATCGCAAGCGATTCGACAACATCGGTACCGCGTTCGGCGAAGCGTACAGCACGAGTTGGTTCGCCAAAGAAAGCGACAAAGTGATGCCGATCAAACCGACACTCGGCTACCAAGCTCCCCCGCTCGATGGCATCTGGGCGACGGCACCGTACTTCCACAACGGCAGTTCGCCGACACTGAAAAGCGTGCTGAACTCGAAGGATCGCCCCAAACGATTCACCCGCAGTTTCGGCACAACGGAAACCGACTACGACAAACGAAACGTCGGCTGGATTTTTCGAGACGTGCCCACACCGGCAACGGATCTCTCGCCGTTCGAGAAGCGTAAAATCTACGACACGTCGTTACCCGGTCGAGGTAACGGCGGCCACACCTACGGCGACGACCTGAGCGATGCCGAGCGTACGGCGTTGATCGAGTATCTGAAGACACTGTAGATTGCGCGAGTGTTGGCTTACCGATCGAGGTAAGAAACAGTCGAAAACAAGCAGTATTTGCTACCTGCGATCGCGTTGACGGAGTCGTGGCTACCCCGATCCGGCCCGTTATGTGAAAAACCGATGTTGGTGGTTGAACCGCACCGTGCATATGATGTCGAATAAGTTCGCACGCGAAGGATTGAACGAACGAAAACCTCATTTCGGTGGCTCAGGCCCGCCCTCGAAATGGCTCGACTGACTTGATTTCCAATCCTGTGGGGCTGCACTAGTCTAAAATCCTAACTGACACCAGTGGGGTTGAAACGGAGACGGCAAACGATGTTCGAACGCTTTACCGACCGCGCTCGGAAGGTGATGCAACTCGCCAATCAGGAAGCGCAGCGGTTCAATCACGAGTACATCGGGACCGAGCACGTTTTGCTCGGCCTCGTTAAAGAAGGTTCTGGGGTCGCCGCAAACGTCCTCAAAAACCTCGACATCGACCTCC
This sequence comes from Limnoglobus sp., assembly GCA_043727665.1. Taxonomy (GTDB): domain Bacteria; phylum Planctomycetota; class Planctomycetia; order Gemmatales; family Gemmataceae; genus Limnoglobus. Next base: position 13,909 of record JAYSYI010000282.1, read on the forward strand.
GCAAAATCCGCCTCGAAGTCGAGCGGATCGTCCAACACGGACCGGGTGGCGATAATGCCACACTCGGACGACTTCCGCACACACCGCGGGCCAAAAAAGTCATCGAGTATTCCATCGAAGAGGCTCGCAACCTCAACCATAACTATGTTGGCACCGAACACTTGCTCCTCGGCCTGCTCCGGGAACAAGAAGGCGTGGCTGCCCAGGTTCTGATGAACTTGGGCCTCAAACTCGAAGACGTTCGCGAAGAGGTTTTGAACTTACTAGGTCACAATATGCCTAATGAAAATGAGTCGGGTGGCGGAGAACGCAGCGAACGATCCGGATCCGGCGACCGGACCTCCGGCAAGACGAAATCGAAGACGCCCGCGCTCGATAGTTTCGGTCGCGATTTAACTGAACTCGCGCGCCAGGGCAAACTCGATCCGGTCATCGGCCGGACGAACGAAATCGAACGCGTGATCCAGATTCTCTCGCGTCGCCAGAAAAACAACCCCGTTCTGCTCGGCGAAGCCGGTGTCGGTAAGACGGCTATCGTCGAAGGTTTGGCGCAACTCATCGTCGATGGTAACGCGCCGGACTTGCTCCGCGACCGTCGCCTCGTCGTCCTCGACCTGGCCATGATGGTCGCCGGTACGAAGTATCGCGGCCAGTTCGAAGAACGCATCAAAGCCGTGATGAACGAAGTCCGTCGTGCGAAGAACACGATCTTGTTCATCGACGAATTGCACACGCTCGTCGGTGCTGGTGGTGCCGAAGGTGCAATAGACGCTAGTAACGTGCTGAAACCTGCGCTGGCTCGCGGCGAAATCCAGTGCATCGGAGCCACTACGCTCGACGAGTACCGCAAGTACATCGAGAAGGATCAAGCACTCGCACGGCGCTTCCAAGATGTGATCGTGAATCCGCCATCCGCCGATGAAGCGGTCGAGATTTTGAAGGGCTTGCGGGATCGCTACGAGGCGCACCACCGCGTGCAGATCACCGACCTCGCACTGCGAGCCGCGGTCGATCTCTCGGAGCGATACATCTCGGGCCGTTGCTTGCCGGATAAGGCGATCGACGTGATCGACGAAGCCGGTGCCCGAATTCGCCTAAAGGCGATGACGCGGCCACCGGATCTCAAAGATATCGATGTCGACATCGAAAAGTTGAACCAAGAGAAGGAATCCGCCGTCGCGGAGCAGGACTTCGAAAAGGCCGCGTCGCTACGCGACCAAGCCGACAAGCTCAAGAAGAAGAAAGAAACCGTCACCAAGGAATGGCGTGAGAAAGCCAAAGAAACCGACGGCGTCGTCGATGAAGAAGTCGTTGCGGAAGTCGTTTCCAAGATGACCGGCGTTCCGCTGAAGAAGGTCGGCGAAGACGAAACGAACCGCCTACTGAAGATGGAGCAAGAGCTTCACGGCGCAGTCGTCAGTCAAGATGAAGCCATCAAGGCGATCGCACGGGCGGTCCGCAAGAGCCGGGCGGGCTTTAAAGATCCGAAGCGTCCGATCGGTAGCTTCATCTTCGCCGGGCCGACGGGCGTGGGCAAGACGTTGCTCGCGAAGTCGCTGGCCAAGTTCATGTTCGGCAACGAGGAAGCCCTGATTTCCTTGGACATGAGCGAGTACCAAGAGAAGCACAACGTCAGCCGGTTGTGGGGTGCCCCTCCGGGTTACGTCGGCTTCGAAGAAGGCGGTCAGCTGACCGAGAAGATCCGCCGCAAGCCGTACAGCGTGGTGCTGCTCGACGAAATCGAGAAGGCCCACCCCGACGTCTGGAACGCACTGCTCCAGATCATGGAAGAAGGTCGCCTGACCGACAGCGTCGGCCGCGTGATCGACTTCAAAAACGCGATCCTGATCATGACGACGAACGTCGGTGCCGAGACGATCATTACCTCGGACGATCTTTCGAGCGCCTTCCTGAAGGGCCGCAAGCAAGACGAAAACGCGACGTATGCCGAGATGCAGAAGAAGCTCAAGGCACGCATGGACAAGGAGTTCCGTCCGGAGTTCCTCAACCGCCTCGACGACATCATCGTGTTCCGTTCGTTGACGAAGGAAAACCTGAAGTCGATCGTCGAAATGGAATTGGCGAAGGTTGCGAAACGCCTGAAGGACAAGGCACTCTTGTTGGTCATGACCGATGTGGCCAAGGAGTTCCTGATCGACAAGGGCAGCAGCACCGAGTACGGTGCGCGTCCCCTCCGTCGTGCCGTCGAGCAACACCTCGAAGACGCACTCGCCGAGGCGATGCTGCGAGGCGAGTTCCGCGGTAAAGACACGATCACGGTGTCCGTCGGCGAGGTGGATGGCGAGAAGAAGCTCACGTACGTTGCGACATCCG
>JAYSYI010000283.1:0-5370 GCA_043727665.1 Limnoglobus sp.
GCACTTTTGCGTTGAGCGATTTCAGTTGATAAATTCCAACGGCGGCGATGAGTAACGCCGTGAAGATGAGTACGCCGATGATGAGTCCGAACTTCGTACGTAGGCGCAAATGCTGCATGAAAGAATCTCCTAGATGTACCAAATCGGCTCAGTTAGGGATGGCAACATTTCCCAGTAACAGATCCAAATCCAGAACGAGCAAGAGTCGTTGTTCGAGTTTGTACGCGCCGGAAATCATGTCTCTAGCGATGCCGCGGAGTGTGTCGGGTGGGCGTTCGAAGCCCAGTTCGTCCAGTTGCAGCACGTCGCCGATTTCATCGACGAGCAAGCTGACGGCCCCGTCGTCGGTCTGGACGACGATGTTCACCGGTTGCACGCCCGGCAGTCGGTCGGGTAGTTCGAGACGGCGACGCAGGTCAATCGCGGTGACGATTTGCCCGCGCAAATTAATCAGACCGCTCACGTCGCGATGTGCGAGAGGCACGCGCGTCATGTCTTGGAATCGAATGATTTCCTGCACGTGCAATACATCGAGTCCGAAATGTTGATCGGCGAGCGCGAACGTGCAAAGTTGGCGTTTTGCGGTCATGCCAACTCCTTGGCTTGGTGACTACCCGATAACAGTTGGGACGTTTGAATCAGTTCTTCGACGTTGAGAAACTCAGTCACGCGGCCATGAACCACCGCCGTGAACAGCACACCCAGGCGGTTCGCTTGAGACTGAATCGCCACTTCGTCCTCGACGATGTCCAATATGCTTTCGACCACCAAACCCACTTGGCCACTCGCTCCGGCATAGACCACAACTTGCGTCGTCGGTACTTCGCCCATCTCGAATGACATCGGTGTGTCAGTCGCTGGTTTGCGTCGTCGTCTCGGCGTGCCATCGGTCTTGCGTTGCAGTTTCCGCAACTCGCGGCCGACATCCAGCAAGTGCAGAATCGCGCCGCGATACTGCACGACCCGGCGCGATCCGGCGCGTTCGACGAGGTAAACGGGGAACTCTTCGAGCCGGGCAACCATCGCGAGCGGAATCGCGATTCGCCCGCCGCCTTCGATGGTACAAATTAGCAGCGAATGCAGTTCGGCGACGGCATCGCTGACGGCCGCCGTGGCCTTATCGGCGAGCGCCCGGCCCCGTGTGGCGGAGACGACATTTGCCCGTTGCGCGATGCCGAGAACATCGAGAATGAGCGCGACGCGGCCATCGCCCATGATCGTCGCACCCGCAAATACATCAATGCCCTTCAGGTGTTTCTGTAGCGGTTTCACGACGATTTCTTCGGTGTCGTGGATCGCATCGACGACCAAACCGAACTGACGTTCGTCGGCCTGTAGCACGACGATGTTGACCTCGCCCGGTGCGTGTTTGGGTGCGTCGATGCGGAGTTGCTCGTTCAAATACACCAACGGTAAAAGGTTGCCCCGCAAGCGATAAACGGGGAAGCCGTGGATCTGTTCGATGCGGCTCGCGATCTGTTCGCCTTCGAGGCGAAGCAACTCGAGCAAGTTCACCTGCGGAATCGCGTACCGGTCGTCGCCACTGGTGATCGTCAGTGCGGGAATGATCGCGAGTGTCAATGGGATTTTCAGTTTGACCTGCGTGCCGTGGCCGAGGCGGCTATCGATTTCGACAGTACCGCCGATGTTCTCAATGTTCGTACGAACGACATCCATGCCGACGCCACGGCCCGATAAATTCGTCACTTTGTCGGTCGTGGAAAATCCCGGTAGGAACACGAGGTTGATGAGTTCGCGGTCGGTCATTCGCGACGATTCTTCGACCGTGATGAGCTTCGAGGCAATCGCTTTACTGCGCACCCGTTGCGGATCGATCCCACCGCCATCGTCGATAATTTCGATGATGACTTTGCCGCCTTCATGGAAAGCGTGCAGGTGCAACTTCCCCTCGGGTGGCTTGCCGTGTCGCGCGCGAACGTCCGGTTTTTCGATGCCATGATCGACGGCGTTGCGAACCATGTGCGTCAGCGGGTCGCGGATCGCTTCGATGATGGTTTTGTCGAGTTCGATCTCTTGGCCTTCCATTTCGTAACGGACTTTTTTGCCGCAAACGATGGCCATATCGCGAACGACGCGCGGAAATTTACTCCACACGTTGCCGATCGGTTGCATCCGCGTCTTCATAACGTTGACTTGCAACTCGGTGGTCAACAGGTTCAATCGCTGCACGGTACCGACGAACGCATTGTCTTCGAGCGTGCTGCTGTACTGCATGACTTGGTTGCGTGCGATGACCATCTCGCCGACGAGGTTCATGAGCTTATCGAGCAACCCGACATCGACGCGAATCGTGCTGTCGGCGACCGATGAAGTGCGGGGTTCGGCGACTTCGGTCAGCGGAGCTTCGTCGTGCTTGTTGAGATCGACGGTAGCGTTCGTCGGCTTGCCGGTGAACTGCGACGGCGTGCCAATCGTCGACAAATTCGTTGCCACAGGTGGGGGCGAGATCGTGCTGAGATTCGACTTGGGAGCGGCGCGAACGGTCGATTGATTCGAAACCGTACCGGTCGGTTCGACATCTTCGATGCCGCCCGTAGTGCGGTATCGTTCGAGTTTCGCGATCAGCGTGTGATAGTCGCCGATGCCTTCGTCGCTGTTAGATTCGATGCTGCCGAGGATTTGACGAATCGCATCGACGACGCCCAGCATCGCGGTGGCAATCGCCCGATTGAAGCGAAAATCGCCAGCGCGAAGGCGGCTCAGAAGGCTCTCCGCGGCGTGGGCGACGCTTTCCAGTTTCGCCAATCCGACGAAACCGGCGGTGCCTTTGATACTGTGCAGCGTGCGAAACACGCGAGCCAACGTCTCGCGTTCGTTGGGATCGTCTTCGAGCGTGATGAGATCGCTATCGAGTTGCGCGAGGTTCTCGTGCGTCTCGAGCAGAAACTCACGGATAACTTCATTCATAACGGAACTCGCGTGTGCATCAAGCGCCGAACAACTGGTCCATCACCCACTTCACGGCGTCGGTGGGGAACGCTTTTGCGAAGATCGTCACGACGCCTAACTTGCGCACGGGGTCGAGCATTTCGGGATCGCTTGCGGAGGTCACCATGATTACCGGGATGGCCGCCGTTGGTGGATACTGTTTCAAGAACCGAACGAAGCCGAGGCCGTCCATGTTCGGCATGTTGTAATCGGTGACGATCAAATCGAACGACTCGCGCGAGACGGCGGCGATCGCCTGCGTGCCATCGGATTCTTCGACGAAATGCAAGAACCCGAGCGACTGCAACACCGCGCGTTCGTGGCTACGTGCCGATGGCATGTCATCGACGATCAGTACGCGAAGCGTGCTGCGGTCGCGCTTCGGCAGTAAATTCAAACTCGAGCCGCCCGATGGCCGCACGATCGACATTCCCGATGCCGATCCGCTCGCCTTCGCCACGATTGATTTTCCCGTGACGACGTTCAATGCTTGAACGAGCTGATCCGGTGTAAATGGTTTATAGAGCAGTATCACGCGGTGCATTTGGCTCAGTGCCGTGTTGTTAGCGGCATCGCTATCGGTCGAGGAAATCAGCACGAATCCGGGTGGGTGTTCTTTCACTTGCGTGCGGAGTTGCGTTGCGAGTTCGATGCCCGTCATGTCGGCTAAATGCATCGCGCAAACAATGGCATCGGGCTTGTTCGCCAGTGCCGCTTCAATCGCATCTTTCCCCGTGGCAACCACGGCGGCCGTGATAATATCTTGCGCGTCGAGGTACTTCCGAATGATCCCCGCTTGTACGCGCGACGGTTCGACCACCACGACTGAAAGCGAAACGGGATGCGTCACCGTCGTCTTCGAGGTGGGGCCATTTTCGGCCACCGATGAACCCGATGCGAATACCCCGCTCAGTGATGGCGAACCGATGCTGGACGTAATGGGAGTGCCACCCAATTGCGGCAGAATCGCCTCGAGTGCGCTAACGACTTCGCCCATCGACTGATACCGCGCTGTCACCGACTTGGCCATCATCTTGGCGTAAATTTCATCGATCACCGCTGGCACATCTGTTCGCACTTCACCGATGTGTGGCACGACGCCTTCGCGGTGTTTCAGCAAGATCGCCATGATCGTCTTACCCGTGTACGGCGGCTGGCCGACGAGTAGGTAATACAGCGTCGCGCCGAGACTGTAGATGTCCGCACGATGATCGATCGTGGTCGAATCGACGGCCTGTTCGGGCGACATGTAATCGACCGTCCCGAGCACGCCCCCGGCCTGCGTGAGGCCACTGCCTTCCGCACTCGTGCCGCTCAAACGTGCCAAACCGAGATCGGTCACTTTGATGATGCCGCTATTTTCACGAAGCAAGTTTGCGGGCTTAATGTCGCGATGGATGATGCCCTGCTCGTGTGCGTAGCCGAGGCCGCGTGCCGCTTGAAGGATCGCATCGACCGCCTGCCAAACGGGGATCGGGTGCAACTTTTCCACGAGCGATGTCAGATCGCGACCGTTGACCAACTCCATGACGAGAAAGTGACCATTCTCGTCTTCATCGGCATCGTAAGCCATGACGATGTTTGGATGGCTGAGCCGCGCAATCGTCTCCACCTCGCGTTGGAACCGTTGGATGAACAAGTTGTCCGTACACAGATTCTTGGCGAGCACTTTCAGCGCGACGATGCGTTTCATCCGGCGATGGCGTGCCTTGAACACCGTACCCATGCCGCCCGCGCCGAGCTTATCGAGGATGTCGTAATTGCCGATCCGCAACTCGGTCTGACGCCCCTGGTGCAGCGCTTCGATCTGGTAATCGTTGAGCGTTCCCGCCTTGGTTAGCAGGCTGGCCAATTCGATCACGTCCGCATCGGGGTGCGCAACCGTTAGCTGCTCGACCTCGGCATCCGACAAGAGTCGGCTATGGACGAGGTTCGAGAGAAACTGATCGCGCGACATTCCCACGTTGGCAGAGGTGACATCCATATTCGGCACTCACGTCAGCTTTTCAAATGCCCCGTGGTGTATGAGTGCCCTCTTCCCTGCGGTGCTGGGGAGATCACCGAGGACGACACCGAAGCGGATGAAGCGACGGTACGACACGTCGCCTAAACGAGTGAACAATCGTTATCAATACCCTGGGCAATTCGTGCTGGATAGGCAGAACAAGCGGGGTGGGTAACATTTTCACGACAACACGGCGCGTAGGCAGAACAACCGAGATAACTATAAACGAATCTGAGGCAAGCTGCCAGCAAGAAAAACTGCGAATGCATCGTGTATCGAAAAATCGTGGAAAATTCGCACGCCCATACAGATTTGCGAAGTCAATAAGTTTTCGACGATTTGACGTAAGTCGGAATTCGCGACGTGCAAAACGTGACGCAAAAGTGTCTCAAAATGACATAGAAATGTCGCATGTT
>JAYSYI010000284.1:0-5370 GCA_043727665.1 Limnoglobus sp.
CAGTTAGCGTTTGGCACGCCCGAAGTGCGGCACGGTGTTCGTGGCGTCGTCGCGGCGGATGATCTTGCTTTCGCCATCGTGGCCAACGATGCGGACGAACGGCAACACGGCGGCACTCGTTTCACAAGTGTGGCGTCGGCTGGCGTGGTGGCCGATGCGGGCGAGATCGAAGCAGACGCGATCCCACAGCGTGCGAATTGCGAGGTCGTGCGGCGCGAGGAATCGGGCCTTCGAAACGATCTTCCACGCCTTGCGGTTCAGCCCGAGTTCGCGAAGGCCTTCGACGATAACGCCGAGGTTGGCGGCGTTCGTCGGTTCGAGCGCGATGGCTTGTTTTGCAGCCGATAACCCGAGACGTTCGGCGTGTGACCGGATGGCGGCCCGTGAAAGTGCGGCCCAGTAGCGGGCGCGGCTCGGGTCGAGTTTTGCGGCTTTGCGGAAGCAGATTGCGGCGCGGCGATCGCTGCCGTACGGGTCGGTTTCGTGGGCGAGGCCCAGTCGGTAATGTGCCTCGGCATCGCTCGGATCGAGACCGATCGCATCGCGGAATTGTCGCCGGGCTTCGGCATATCGCCCCGCGGCGTGGTGCAACTTGCCGTTCAGACGGTGGGCTTTGCGGGCCATGTCTGTCGGCAGGTCGGGCCGCCCGAGCAAATTGGTCAGTAGACCCATCGCGAAAGCTGGGCGACCATCTTTTGCCGCCGCTCTAGCCGATGACCACGAACCATCAAAAAGGGAGAGCATCCTGCTCATAAATCCGCCTCCATGCAGTCCCTTCGCACCGGACCAGCCGGTGTTCTGGAAGTGCATGTATACCGATTATGCTGGTTGCAATGCAAGTCGCAATCCGATGCCAACTCGCTCCCAAAATGATGTTTCGTTCGCTTTCGTTCGTTCCGCAGCGATTTGTACGCGTCCGCACAACCGGAGATAAATTTCGAAACGGCATTTGAACCCTTTCTGCTTTCACGCCGAGAACACGACTTGGGGTTCGGCTGCATCGACCGTTGCGGTGGCGGCGGTAGTTTGGGCGAGGTCGCGAAGGATGCTTGCTTTCACCTTGCGGGTGTAGCTGAGAACGAAGGCGATCTCTTGTAACATCTCTTCGACCGAGCGGGTTGGCTTGTTGGTGGCGGTGGTGGACTTCGTATTGCGGGCGTATTGGGGAATCTGGCACATGTTATTGGCTTCCTTGCAGGTGTTAGGGAGACGATCATTCCTAATGCACCTGTCGTGCCAGTCGTGCCAATATCGAAAAGGAATGCAGATTCGACTGGAAAACCAGGTGAAAATGATCTGTATACTGCGAAATTGTCACTATGCAGTTTTGACTGGTATTTGCAAAAAGTGCGACTTGACGAAATCTGTACAATCCGAACGTTTATCAACCCCCTACACGCTTCACCAAGTACCCCAACTTTTCTAGTTCGAGTTTCAATTTGTCGCAATGATCGCCTTGAATTTCGATTCGCTCGTCTTTGACCGTGCCGCCGGTGCCACAGCGTTGTTTCAGGATCGTCGCGAGGTCTTGCAGGCCTTTTTCATCGAGCGGGATCTCCCAGATTACGCTGACTCCCTTGCCTCTGCGTCCTGCGGTTTCGCGGCCGAGCTTCACAGTCATTTTCTTCGCGGGCTTCGCCGCAGGCAACGCAACCGGCGGCGGTACGGGGCGAGTGCCGCCACCGAGCAGCCGCGCGATCAGCCCACTCATCTCGTCGGCAATCACTGCACTTACAGGCCACCATTCGATCAATTCGAGACGCTCCGGGCAATGTTCCGCCACCCACGGTTTGCACGCGTCGTGCACGCAAACGATTCGCGTGGCCATCGCCCAATCCGCATCGGCGATGTCCGCAATCGTCCGCGCAACCGCCTGCCAAGGCAACCGCATAGTATTTGCCGTTATTTGAAACGCTGCGGATGCGGTTCGGGAACGTTCGCCGGTGGTGTCGAAGAAGAGGAGTGTTTTCACGGTTAGTTTGGCCATGATATGTGTTTTGTAGGGGCACTCCTCCTGGGTGCCTTCAGAGACGAGAGGCACCCACAAGGGGTGCCCCTACAGATTTTGACCGCGGCCGATCAATCCTTGAACTTGTTGTGGCAGTTCGTGCAGTTGGCGTCGAGGCTCGTTGCAATTTTCTTGAGCTTGGCGAGGTCGGCGGTTTTGCCTTTTGCGGCTTCGGTGGCGAGGTCGGTCGAAAGTTTCTTCATCTCGAGCGCCCACGTGTCCCATTCTTTCGTCGCGCCCTTGGGTCGCATTTCGAGCGTGTAGGCGGCGATGGCTGAGGTGCGTGCGCCAAGGAGTTCGATCGCTTCGGTGTTCTTGACGCCGTTCTTCTTGATTTCGCGCAGGTCTTTTTCGATATTGAAGCCGCCGCCGGTGCTGCCACCGAACAGGTCCATCAACTCGCCGATGCTGAAGTCCGATTTTGCAATGAGGTCTTCGACCTTCATCGCCTTGGCGTCGGCTTTGGCATCCGCGGTCAATCCTTTGAGACCCTTGGCGGCGGTACCGGCTGCGGCCATGTCTTTCTTTTGTGCGGCGGCTGCGATCTTCAGGGCTTCCGCACGCAGCGATGCCATCTTGGCCCCGTCTTTACCAGCCAGGTTTTCTTCGGCATATATTGCCAACAGCATTGCCGTCGCTTTGACGCGACCGCCGACTTTCTTCGTCTTCGAGAGATCGATCACCGTGTTGAGGTGGGCGATGTCGGCCTCAATCGCTTTGCCTGCGGATGCAGGGGAAAGTGCCGGGTCCGCAGCGGTGACAACACCCACGAGTACTGCCAAAACCGAAGCACCGAACAAGCGACGTAACATCTTGGAACGCACAGTTTGCTCCTCGTCGAAACGCGAAGGAATGGGAAGGCGGTCGAAACGACCGCGGCAGGTTCACTCTAGCATTATCGCAGCGAAAGCACGGTTGGCGAGAGGGATGTGTGTCTGAAGCGCGAAAATCGGGCAACTCGATGGCGATTTGCAACTGGCACGTTTCGGTCTTATGTTTGAGTGCCGCCCAATCTCGTACCCAACCAGCGGATGTTTCGTGTCGCAAGTGCAATCCTCGTTGAAGCTCAATCTCCGCACGCCGGGACAACTTGCGCCCACGCAAATGGCGAGCGGCACGAAACTCATCGGCGATTACGGCCTACCGCCCGCCGCTCATGCCGTCGTTAGCGAACTCATTCAGTACGATCTCATCGATCGCGATGCCATTCGGGATTTTTCCTCGCGATTCGGTGCGCAACTTACGCAATTGATCACGCGGGAAAAAGCTCTCGCTGCGCTCGTTCTCGATGGTCGCCTCACGCCATTCCAGCGCGATCGCGTGGCTGCCGGGGCCACGTATACGCTCGCGCTCGGGCCGTATCGCGTCCAAGAACGCATCAACGGTGGCACCGTCGGCGTGGTGTTTCGCGCCACGCATATTTCCTTGAAGCGGAACGTCGCGCTGAAGGTGTTACCCGTCGATGACAGCGTGCCCGCCGATGCAATTGCGCGGTTCTGGACCGAAATTGAATTGTTATCGCGAATCGCGCACCCAAACGTCGTCGGCATTTACGATGCGGGGAAAGTCGAGCCACCGGACCGGATCCTTCCCATCTTGCTGTATGCGGCACTCGAACTGGCAACTGGTGGCGATCTCGAACAGTACGTCATCGAGCACGGCCAACAACCGGTGCCGATTGCGTGCGAATGGGGCCGCCAGATTGCCGCCGGGTTGAATATCACGCACGCGCACAACCTCGTCCACCGCGACTTGAAGCCGAGCAACATTCTGCTGACCGACGATAGCCAGGCGAAGATTACCGACTTCGGCCTCGCCCGCCACTTTGCCAGCAACATGACGAATGCGGGACGGCTGCTCGGCAGCGTCGAATTCATGGCTCCCGAACAGGCCATCGACCCCACGACCGTCGGACCCGCGTCGGATGTGTACAGCTTGGGCGCGATCCTGTTCTGGGTGCTTACGGGCGAACTGCCGTACCGGAGCACGAACAACATCGCCGATGCGCTGACCGCGATTCGCAAACAACCACCGCGTCGGCTCCGCGATCTGCTCGTTTCCGCGCCCGATGCGCTCGATCAGTTGATCGCGAAGATGATGAGCCGCAACCCCGCGAACCGGCCAACGGCGGCGGTCACCGCAAGCGAACTGGCGAAGTTTGCGGCAAACCCATCGCACCCGGACGCCCTTGCGGAACTTCAGAATGCGTTGCGCGTTCGCGATGCGATGGCCAACGATGCCGCCGATTCCGTGCTGACCGTGATGGGCCGCGTGGCCGAATTTGCGGGGGAACCGCCGAGCCGAACGCAACGCCATCAGGAGTACGTACGGGCATTGGCGACCGCACTTTCTCGACGGCCCAACTGGTCGATCTACCTCGATAACCGCGCCGTGACCGAACTCGTGAAATGCGTGCCGATCCGCAACATTGGGATGCTTGGACTCCCCGTCGCGATCTTGCAGAAACGATCTGGCTTTAGCTTCGCTGAAAGGGCAATTCTCGATTCGCACGTGGAAATTGGCAGCAAGATTCTCAACGAACTCGCGGCGAAACACGGCGACGCGTTATCGTTCCTACGCGTCGCGCGGAGCGTCATCCGGCACCACCACGAGAAATGGGACGGCAGCGGCTTCCCGGACGGTCTGAAGAGTATCGCGATCCCACACGCCGCCCGATTGATCGCCGTCGCCGAAGCCTACGATGCCCTGCGCCGCGACATGGGCAACATCCCCGGCCTTTCGCACAGTGAAACGATCGCCGCACTCAACAACGAATCCCCCGGCTACTTCGACCCTACCGTCATCGTGGTCCTCATCGAAATCCAAAAAGAGTTCGAGCAAATTTTCGAGAACAAACCCGATATATCGCTTTGTTAGCGCACGCATCCGCAAGAGGGATCCACTTTGATGCCGATCTTCGCAGAAACGATAAAAATTCTTCACGAACGGGATCGCCCGAATTCCCTCTGATTCCACCGAGTGTTATGGATAACATTTACGCCCCTGGCCCGAAGCAGAACTGCGTACGGGCGGCGGATGGTAGCATTCGCACGGTACCCGATGGCTGGGTGCTCGTGCCGCCTGGCGATCCCGCTGTTACGCGGCGGGTGAAAGCGGCGGGCGAGCATTGGATCGTCCAAGAGAAGCGCGGGCGTAAGACATTCTCGCGCGGTATCTGGACGGCGGCCACTACGGTTGAACGCATCCGTGCGGACCTCGAAGCCGAGCGATCCACCGAGAGTTTCGCAAAGAAGAAAGTCGCGGATGCCCAGCGCCGCGAAAAGGCGCAAGATGCCTATGTCGACGATTTCCATGGCGCAGTGATCGCGTTTCTGGCCTTCCACGCAAGCCACGCCGAAATT
>JAYSYI010000285.1:0-5365 GCA_043727665.1 Limnoglobus sp.
TCGTTGTAATCGGCGAGGGCGTTATCCAGTTCCCCTTTCAGTCCCCAGCTATTCGCACGCATTGATAATGCCCACGTATCCTTCGGGTTGACCTTCACGGCTTTGTCCCAGTAGATCGGGGCGTCTTCTACAGACACGAGATCTTCTTTTTGCACCCAGCCTTCGCGGTGGTTGTCGTGGATGCGAACCCAGCCGTCGCCGTTGTCTTTGCGGACTTCCATCGGCATGATATCGGACATTTTGAAGTATTCTTGTTTGTCGTCGATCCAATCGCCGAACTGAATATTTGCGGCACGTTTAGTCGGCAGCACTTTCGTACCGAAAGCCCAACGTTCTTTTAGGGTGTCTCCAACGACGTCCTCGACGAACTTTTTGGGGAATTTCCCCTTCAGGTCATCGGCAAACGCCGGTGACGCAAACGCCAGCAGCAACAGTTGGATCAGCAACATTCGCATGGCATCACCTCGATCGGGAACGGGATTTCCAAGCAGTGTACCGAACGCGAAACGCCGATGCAACTGGTTATCCTTATGAAACCGCGAAGCAAAAGCGGATCGGGGGACTTCGGATCTGAAAAGCGACTTTTCAGGTCATAAAAACTTGAAAAACCAGTTTTGGAGCGTCCCAAATGCGACTACCGTCGATTCTGGCGACGCGATTTTTGGCCTGTGGCGGTTAACTTCCGTGCATTCCCTTCTCGGTTGCACGTTCGGGCGATACGATGCGAGTTCGGTTCGTCGGTTGATGGGACGGTCGCTGGCCATTCGTGGCGAGAGGAAAGTCCGGGCTTCATAGGGTGCAGTGGTGGGTAACTCCCACCCTCGGTAACGGTTGGTACTCCCGGTGCCAATCGCCAACGGGCGGGACAGTGCAACAGAAAGTAAACCGCCTTGCGGAATGCGGAATTTGGAGTTCGGAATTCGGAATTCAGACGCTCGGCGTCGATTCCGCAATCCGTATTCCCCATTCCGCATTTCGCAGGGTAAGGGTGAAACGGTGCGGGGCGCAAGCCCTTAATGTAAGAGCGCACCAGCGGCGGGGTGACCCGTCGGCTAGGCAAACCCCACTGGAAGCAAGGCCGAGCAGAGGTGAGGATCGACCCGATCCGTTTGAGCCTCGGGTAGGCTGCTCGATCGCACGGGTAACCGTGCGGCTAGAGAAATGATCGTCATCACCGCAAGGTGGGACAAAACCCGGCTTACAAGCCAACCGGCGAACCGAATCCGGGATCTTTCACACACTCGCATTAGGACGCAGTATGCCGCGGCTCGTACTGGGTAGTCGAAACAAAAAGAAGTTGCGCGAACTCGTCGAACTGCTATCGGACCTCGTCGAAGTGACCGACCTTTCGCCGTACGCCAACGCGCCTGTGGACATCGAAGAAACGGGCACCACTTTCGAAGAAAACGCCCGCCTCAAAGCCACGACTCTCGCGCCGCTGTTGGACGAATGGGTACTCGGCGAAGATAGCGGCCTCGTCGTACCGGCACTCGGTGGGCAGCCGGGCATTTACTCCGCGAGGTGGGCAGGCGAACATGGCAACGATGCGGCGAATAACGCAAAACTGCTGCAGGAACTCGCGAACTTTCACGGCGACAAACGTGCTGCCTATTACGTCAGCACGGCCGCACTGGCCGACCCGAAGGGTAATGTCGTTGCGGTCGTCGAAGGTCGCTGTTGGGGCCGTATCGCGATGGAACCGACGGGCAGTGGTGGTTTCGGTTACGATCCGCTGTTCGTGATCCCCGAGTATCATGCATCATTCGGCGAACTCTCGAACACGGTCAAACACGCGCTCAGCCATCGCGGTCGTGCCATCGGATTGCTTCGCCAAACGATTCGGCAACGCTTAATCGGGTGAACTCGCGATGTCGCTCAACGAACTCATGTCGGACATCGTCGCGTTTCGGCACTATTTGCAGTCCGAACGCGGCCTCTCGGAAAATACACTTCTCGCGTACAACCACGATCTCGAACGCTACGCTCAGTGGACGGTGATCGCGAAACTGCCGAACTATCTCGCGCCGACACTCAGCGATTTGTCGCGCTATATCGCGTTCATGCACGAGGAAGAACTCGCGGCCCCGAGCATCGCCCGGCACCTCGCTGCACTGCGAATGTTCTACCGCTTCCTGCGGCTCGAAGAAAAAGCCGACCCGTCGAGCGTCGAGCTTTTAGCGTCGCCGAAACTCTGGCAGCGCGTGCCGCACGTGCTATCGCCGGAGAGCGTCGATGCGTTGCTGAATGCACCGCGTGCGGGAGATCGCTTCTTTCTGCGCGATCGGGCATTACTCGAGACATTGTACGCCACCGGTTGCCGGGCGTCGGAGGTGGTCGGGCTGAAACGGCACGATTTGTACCTGGATTCCGCGTTCTGCAAATGCTTTGGCAAAGGGAGCAAACAACGTGTGGTGCCGCTCGGCAAACTGGCGATTGCATCGTTGCGAGCGTACCTCGCCGATGCTGCGACGGCGGGTGGCGAAGAGCATGTCTTCACGTCGCGTTCGGGTCAGCCGCTGTCGCGAATCGTGCTGTGGATGCTCGTGAAGAAATACTGCCAGCGTGCCGAACTGCCGATGACGGTCAGCCCGCACACGCTACGCCACAGTTTCGCGACGCACCTGCTCGCCGGTGGGGCCGACCTGCGAACGGTGCAAGAACTGCTCGGACATGCCTCGATCCAGACAACGCAACTCTACACGCATATCGACCGCACCCGCCTGAAAGCGATCCACAAGAAGTTCCACCCACGCGGGTGATGTTTAATTCGCCAGGAACGTGTTGATCGCGATTGGCAGTGGGTTTTTGTACTCTCGGGCGGTACGATTCTTCTTCTTGCGCTCGATTTCCATCTTGTTCAGGAACTCGATAATCATCTTTTCGGTGCCGAGCGTAGCGTCTTTTCCGAGCAAGTCGACGCCCTTGAGGTCCGTGCCTTTCACGGTGCGGAGGAACGTGTAGTCGAGTTTATCGAGCTTCGGCGACGCTTTCCCGGCGGCGACCATGACTTGATTCGTGAAGTACTTGCACGACGTTTCGCCTTCTTTGTCTTTGTCTCCATGCACGAAGAGCATCGGCGTTTCTTTCCGCATGTCGCCGTTGGTATCGCGACCGTGTTTCGAAACCCAGCCTTCGACGGCGGTTGCACTCACACTCGGATGTCGCGTCGGCGACAACCAAACGCCACCGCCGTAATCGCGGCCGGCTGGATCCGATCCGTAAATGCGTCCGGTTGCAGAGACGAATCGTGGAAGTAGTGCAGGCACTGCGACGTTTGGCATTTTGGCATCCCGGTGCCATTCGCTTGTGATGAACATCATCCCCAGCGTGGCTGCATCGCCTGCCCCAACGAAGTAAATCGAACTCGCATTCACTTCGCCCAAATCGTTTTTGATGTCGATCAACGAACGAATCGCGGCAATATCGTTGACGAGCATCGGAAAGTATGCGGTCTTCTTTTCGAAGTCTTTAATCAGAATTTCCTTAGCCGGCGAGCTTTTGGCCCCGCCCTTCATGTGTGCCTTGTTCAAAGTGCTGAAAGCATCGTTCTTCCAGAACATTTCGGGAACGACGTCGGTGCTTTTGCCGTGCCCGCGGAAGTCGAAGCGGACGACGTTGAAACCTTCATTCGCGAGTGTTTTGGCGAGGCCGTCCCAGTCGCCTTTGTTCGGGTCTTTTCCGAAAGCGTGGAGAAGCACCACGACCGAGCCGTTTTTCGCGACCAGCCCACCCGCCTTGTAAAACTTGACGTCGAGTTTGACCCCGTCGAAGGTGGTAATTGATTCGTCGCTCGGTGGCAGTCCGTTTTGCGAACGGGCCACGGGAACGAACAACATCGCCAAACAGGCGGTGATCGAGAGAGAGATTGCAATTCGGCGTCGCATATCGTGGGCCTCCCGGCAAAAACGTTCGGTAGGGGAGAGTCGGTGTGAGTACAACGTTACGGGATTATACGCCGTTTGCGCGACGATTTCTGCGAATGAATGCGAAAGTGGATTCTTCCCATAGGTGCCCAGCCTACGCGTAGCCCGCATACATCGAGTAGGGCGCGGATTTTCGACGAATTGGCTTGACGCGCGAGCGGGGATAACGCTATGGAAACCGCCAATATGTTCCGACGTAACCGATTCTCGCGTGCGATCTCGACATTCGTGCTTCTGGCCCTGAGCGTAACGCTCGGCTGCCGGTCGCGCGAAACGTGTGCGCCGACGGACAATTCGCGGGTTCGGCAAACGGTCCGGCTCGCAACGGCGAATCCTCCTGAAGTCATCCCCGAACCGATACCGGCACCGGCGGTGCCGAAAAACGTGCTCGTGATTTCGGGTGGCGGCATGTACGGCGCGTACACCGCTGGGTTTCTCTCCGGTTGGTCCAAAACGGGCACTCGACCGCAATTCGATGTCGTGACGGGCATTAGCACCGGCGCTCTCATTGCCACCGTGGCGTTCCTCGGCCCGCAATTCGACGAAGCCACACGCGAGTTTTATACGTCGATACGTGCTGCGGACATTTACAACACGCGGGCCTGGATCCTCATTCCGTGGGCCGGTTCCATCGCGTCGAGCGATCCACTGCGGCGGCTCATCGATTCCGTCGTCGACGATCGATTACTCGCATACGTTGCCACCGAACACCGGCGTGGCCGCAGGTTATATGTGGGAACGACGAATCTCACGACGCGGAAACTCGTCGTCTGGGACATGGGTGCGGTGGCAGAGAAGGGCGGCCCGAACGCGACCGAACGCTTTCGCCGCATCTTGTTGTCATCGTGTTCGGTGCCAGGCATGTTACCACCCGTTGCGATTACGAGCGAAGGGAATGGCAAAACCACCGTCGATTTGCACGTCGATGGTGGGGCCACAGCTCAACTGTTCGTGCCACCCGGTTCCCTGACGGCCTTGGAAGAACATCGCCCCTCGAATGCAAACCTCTATGTGATCATTTCGGGAAAACTCTTCGCCGATCCGGCCCCGGTGCGGCCTCGGGTGTTGCCGGTGTTATCGGCATCGGCAGCGGGGATTCTCTCCGCCCATTGTCGTTCGGAAGTCGCGAGTCTGTTCCATCAATCGAAAGTCGCGGGTGCGAATTTCCACCTGACCGCGTTGCCCGAAAGCGACAATGGCCAAACGCTCGGCTTGAACTTCGAACCCGCCGAAATGCGACGCCTGTACGATGTCGGGTACTTCCACGGCGTCAGCGGCATCTGGATGTCCGCACCCCCCTTCGAAGGGGCCGCCACCGACCCGCCACGACAGTAGTGATGAGTGCAGAATTCTTGTCTCACCACTCACCACTACTGCTAGCCAACAAACACGCCGCCCGTAAATCCGCTGAGTGCATCGAAGTCGAACTGCGTTGCCGGCGT
>JAYSYI010000286.1:0-5361 GCA_043727665.1 Limnoglobus sp.
AAGCCGGGTTACCACGAGTTACTTATGGTGGGGCGTTTTATAGCACTCAGTGATACTTGCGATCATCGCTCGAATCGCGGCCTTGAACTCGATACGGGGGATTCGGGGGCAGTTTTCGCCCCTTCGCCATCACGTTGCGGCTTCGAGGATGGCGAGCATGGCACGGCGAATCGGTTCGGCGAGCGTCGGCCACGCAGCGATAAGACGCGACAAGTCCGGATCGTCGTTGCCCCCTTCGCTTTCGTCGTCACTACGCCCGGCACTACGCCCGTAACTGCGAGAAGGGGAAATGGGCTTATTTTCAAGGCGTATAAGACCGGAATCTGGCGACTGAAAATCGCTAGGTTCCCGGTTCAACCCTGGGACTGCCCACTCTTAAAAACAAGGGGTTTCGCGAGATCCCCGAGTCCATCCAGTCCTTTCGGCAGGGAATGAGCAAACCCCGCCCCGGATGCAACCGGGACGGGGGCGAGACAGCAAACCCAATTATTACTCGACCAATTTGTTCCCAATCGCAGTGGCTGACGCCCCACTGTCAGTCGTAAGAAACCCGAGATTCGCCAGCAGATGATCACTCTGCCGCTCACACGCTGCGCGGCTTGGACGACTACACTCAAAGTTTACGTAATCGCACTGCAATAGCATCCGGAGAATTGCAATGCCGATGCACGACTGGACGCGAGTCCAAGCGGGGATTTACGGCGCATGGGACACCGTTTCCGCACGATGGCAGCGAGTGATTGCGCCCGTCACGAAATGACGGGTGCCGTGCGTTCTTCGTCGTCTTTTTTCCACTTTTGCAGGTTGCGGTACAGCGTGCGTTCGCCGACGTTGAGCATCTTGGCGGCGACTTCGCGATTGCCTTCGGCGATGGCGAGGGCTTTCTCGGTGTAATAGCGTTCAACGTCGGCGAGCGAGCGACCGATAAGGCCATCGGCACCGTCGATCGTGTGATACGTGTTGCCGGGCGGCGTGTGCGGTTCGTTCGGTAACAGCCCGCTGTCTTCGGGTAAATCGTCCGGCCCGAGTACGCCATCGAGATCCAGAAGCACCATGCTTTCGAGCATATTTCGCAACTCCCGCACGTTCCCCGGCCACGCATAGCTCGCGAATGCGCGGCGCACCGGCTCGGTGATGCCCATGACCTTTTTGCCGTGTTTCGCGATCAGTTCCTTGAGGAAGTGATTCGAAAGTAGCGGTACGTCGTCGCGGCGTTCGCGCAGTGCGGGCAAGCGGATGACGCCGACTTTTAGGCGGTGCAGCAAGTCGACGCGAAACTTCGACTCTTTAACGGCAAGATCGAGGTCGCGGTTCGTGGCGGCAATCACGCGGACATCGACCTTAATCGGCGCGTTCGCCCCGATGCGGACGATTTCGCCGTTCTCCAAAACTCGCAGCAACTTCGATTGCAACGACAACGGCATGTCACCAATTTCATCGAGGAACAGCGTGCCGCCGTTGGCGTACTCGAAGCGTCCCTTCCGCTCGCCTTTTGCATCGGTGAACGCGCCGCTGACGTGGCCGAACATCTCGTCGTCGAGTAGGTTTTCGTTGAGTGCGGCGCAGTTCATCGCGACGAACGGTTTGTTCTTGCGCGGGCTGTTCGTGTGCAACGCTTTTGCGGCAAGTTCTTTGCCCGTGCCGTTCTCGCCGAGGATGAGCACCGATGCCGTGGTCGGGGCGAACGCCTTAAGTTTACGTAACACATCTTGCATTTTCGGGCCATTGCCGAGGACGCCTTCAAAGCCGAATTTTTCGTCGAGTTGCTGGCGCAGTTCGCGGTTCGACTGCGTCAATTTCACGCGTTCGGCGGCCTTATCGACGATGGCACGGATCTCGGCCATGTCGATCGGCTTCAGTAAATAATGGGCGGCCCCGAGTTTCATCGCTTCGACGGCGGTCTTCACGTCGCCCTGCCCGGTAATTACGTACACCTCGGCATCGGGCAGCTTTTCGCGAACTTGCTTCACGATCGCAAGGCCGTCGATGTCTGCCATCTTCAAATCGGTGAGGACGACATCGTAATCGCCATCGTCAATTTTGTGCGAACCGGCTTTGCCCGTGTTGACGACCGTGACCGCGTGGCCCTTGCGTTCGAGGCTTTCCGAAATCGCCAGCGCCAAGTTTTTGTCGTCGTCGATGACGAGAATGTTGAGGACATCGCTCATGGCAAATCCCGGTCGCAAACGGTTCGTGACAGGCACATTGTGAGACTCACATCGAATCTCACAGCGAGATTAGATAATGTATCCCAGACACTATCTCTCTTTAGAGAATCCGAGGCGGCCCGCATGAAATTTGCGCGATATTCGTGGAGTGCGGGTTCCCTACTGGCGGGTGTAATCGTGGCCGGTTTGGGCATCGCGGGGTTTCTGATTCCTAACCACTTCATCGATGGTGGCTTCAGCGGTATCGCGATGCTGTTGGCGAAGTTGTCCGGCGTCCCATTGCCGATCCTGATCGTTGTGGTCAATGCGCCGTTCGTGTTCATCGGCTACCGACACATCGGCTTCCTCTTCGCCATGAAAAGCGCACTGGCGATCCTCGGTTTAGCGATCTGCCTTGCCGTGGTGCCCTTCCCCGTTGTGACGTCGGATAAGCTGCTCGGCTCGTTTTTCGGCGGCTTCTTCATCGGTGCGGGCGTCGGCCTGGCGATCCGTGGCGGTGGCGTTCTCGATGGCACCGAGGTACTCGCCGTCATCCTCAGCAAACGCACATTCGCCACCGTCGGCGAGGTAATTCTCGGCCTCAACGTCGTGATCTTCTGCGTGGCCGCCGTCTTTCTCGGCGTCGAATCGGCGCTCTACTCGGCACTCACATATTTTGCCGCCTCGAAGACAATCGATTACCTGCTCCACGGCATCGAAGCCTATAACGGTGTAATGATTTTCTCTGCACAAAACGAAGCCATTCGGCAAGCGATTCTCAGCGAGATGGGCCGTGGAGTCACGTCGTTTATGGCCAAAGGTGGCTACACCGATTCCGCACAGGAAGTGCTGTTTTGCGTGATCACGAGGCTCGAAATTACTCGTCTCGAAACGATCGTAAAAGCGAAAGATCCGCTCGCGTTCATCGTCGTCTCGCCGGTCCACGAAACGAGTGGCGGCGTGCTTAAGAAAAAGGATTATCACTGATGCGCGATTCAGAACCGAGTCGCAGTTTCGCCACTGGTCGCGATTGCGATTAACGGAAGTGTGCCAACGCACACTTGGGAACCAGGATTAAATGACTTCCGGAAAAAGGGGCGGACGAAAACCCAAACTGTCCTTGATCCCGATCTCAATGCCGTGTTCCGCGAAGCCATCGCTCATTACATCGTCGGCGACCCGATGCACCCGAACCGCCGCGGCATTCCCCGACCTACTAACAATTTTGGACTTACCCCGTTTATGCCTTGCGGCGACGCAACCACAATGCCGGTGCGGCGAGTAACATCAGCACCATTGCGGGTGGGGCGGGCACGGCATTCGTCGGAGTTGGATCGATCGCGCCGTTGCGTGCGGCGAACAGGAACCGGCCGGGTTCGTTAATGTTGCTACCGGTGATCAGGCTGTTCGGGCCACCGTCTAACAATGCGCCGTTGATGGCGGAACCGGCGATTTCGAACTGCGTGCCAGCCAAACCGCTGCCGTTCGAGTAACCGGCGCGTGCCGAGTTGCCACCTAAGCCGTTTGTTCCTCTGCTGGCGTTGCCGGTTTCCCATTGGATTTGGCGATAATTAAACTCGATATCGAAGTTGCCCGCGCCCGTGTCGGCACGTTCGACGAGCACCAACTGGAAACTGTTGAGCTTGTCGGTACGACTATTGAAATAACCGACGTTGAGCCAATTGACGCCGAACGCATTATGGCCATCGACCGTACCCGTGCCGTACTGCGTGAGACCGCTACCGCTGCCGCGCGTGTCGACATCCGCAAAGAACGGTGCGATGATCTGGCGGCTAGTCGAAGCGAGATTGAATGGCGTGAACGTGCTGAGCGATTGATCGAGCGTCAAATTGCCGTTGTTGTTGACGTATCCTTGCGTGAAGTTCACGCCGAAGAAGTTACCGCTAAAACCGAGCGAGACTGCCCCGGTCGAGCCATCGTCGTTGGCCGGCAACGTGCTACTGTCGAAGCCGGGCCGAATGGTATCGGCGAAGCTGACGCCCGCCGCCAGTAACGTGAAAATCGTGGCATAAAGCCAAGGGCGAACGATACGCATGAGAGCCTCAAGGTGAGTATGCAACAACAGATGGAACCGTAGCAATGTAGCCGCCAGCACAACCAGAATCATCGTCACAATGCGAAAACCACGCTCGGACGAGAATCGCTGTCGGAATTCTCCGCAATTGCTCGTACATTTGTCTGACCTGATAAGTAACGGATACACTCGACGAATGTGCGAACTTGTGCTTTGAGCCGTCGCTTGATGCGTTTTGTGCCGGGCTATACAATACCACAAACTCTGTGTGACCCCTCCGCGAATGGACTTTCCCCATGCACTCGACTGCTGATATTCGACCGAAAATTTATGACACGATCACCGATACCATCGGCGGTACCCCGTTGATTCGGCTCCGGCGCGTGACCGATGGTGCGAAGGCACATGTGGTTGCGAAGCTCGAAAACTTCAACCCGTTATGGTCCGTGAAAGACCGCATCGGCGTCGCGATGATCGAGGATGCCGAGGCTTCGGGGAAGATTCAAAAGAACACCGTGATCGTCGAATCGACGAGCGGAAACACCGGCATCGGACTGGCGTTCGCCTGTGCCGCGAAAGGCTACCGACTCGTGATTACGATGCCCGAAAGCATGTCGCTCGAACGGCGTCGGTTGCTGAAAGCGTTCGG
Organism: Limnoglobus sp.; assembly: GCA_043727665.1. GTDB lineage: Bacteria > Planctomycetota > Planctomycetia > Gemmatales > Gemmataceae > Limnoglobus. Next base: position 4,832 of record JAYSYI010000286.1, read on the forward strand.
GGCCGAGTTGCACCTGACGCCTGCCGAAAAGGGTATGAACGGTGCCGTGTCGCGTGCCGAACAACTCGTCGAGGAACTCGGTGGCGAACCGAAAGCGTACATGCCACAGCAGTTCAAAAACCCTTCGAACCCCGACATTCACCGTTCGACGACCGCCGAAGAAATCTGGCGTTGCACCGGTGGCGTTTTCGATTTCTTCGTCTCCGGCGTCGGCACCGGCGGCACGATCACCGGTTGCGGCGAAGTCTTCAAGGATCGCAACCCCCACGTCAAGTTGATCGCCGTCGAACCGACCGCGAGCAACGTACTGACGCAGCATATCCTCAACGGCGTGCCCGCCGATCAGGTAACGCCCGCCCGGCACAAAATTCAGGGCATCGGCGCGGGGTTCATTCCTGGCATCATCAAAGATGCACTAGTCCGGTCGAATGCAAAGAACCGCACGTTCATCGACGAAATTATGCTTGTCACCGACGATGAATCGTTCGAGATGGCTCGCCGATTAGCCAAGGAAGAAGGGATGCTCTGCG
>JAYSYI010000287.1:0-5336 GCA_043727665.1 Limnoglobus sp.
GCAGTGCCGGCAGGGGGCACGTCGCGTCGATCAGCACGATGTCGCAGTGGCGGTGCAACCGGCGGTGCTGGAAACCATCGTCGAGAACGAGCAACCCGGCTTCGAGTTCTTCAACTGCCGTCGTCCCGATCGCGACGCGATCGATGCCTTGCAAGTGCGGCACATCGGGCAGGTTTTCTTCGAGAACCATCGCCTCATCGTTGGGGCCGCCATCGCTGCCATACCCGCGGCTGAGTATCGCGACTTGCACGCCTTGGTCCGCACACCAGCGCGCGACGTATTCAACGCACGGTGTTTTCCCCGTCCCGCCAAGCGTGATGTTACCGATGCTAATGACCGGCACCGCGAGCCGATGCACTTTGCGATGTCTGTGGTCGAACAACCCGTTTCGGATGCCAACACCAATTCGGTATGGCACGCTCAACGCAGCCAGGCCGAGGCGGGCAACGAAGCCAACGATGCCGCATTCTCCGCGAATGATCGCATGGTATCGCTCGGAGCGGTTCGGCACGTGGCTACTCGTATGTGGAGGAATCCACACACAGAATACCATCGAAAAAATGAACGTGTCAACGTGGACTCAGAAATGCAAAAAACGTAGCGGTCGTGTCCCCACGACCGCTACGTTTTTGTTTTGCAAAATCCGTTAGCTCAACAGGCCGGTCACGACTTCGCCCTTGACGAGTTCGCGGGGCTGGTTGAGGTGGTTATGCACGATTGTGTCGGGCTTGATGCCGACGCTGTGGTAGATCGTGGCCAAAAGTTCGGTCGGGTGAACGGGGCTATCGAGCGGGGCAGACGCGGTGTTGTCGGACTTCCCGTGTACGTAACCGCGTTTGATACCGCCGCCAGCAATGACGGCGGTATAGCAGTATGGCCAGTGGTCGCGGCCGTCGTCGTTGTTTTGATTGCCCGAAGTACTGACGCCGCGTTGTGGGCTTCGACCGAACTCACCCACGGCCACGACGAGCGTATCGGCGAGCATCCCGCGTTGATCGAGGTCTTCGATGAGTGCGGACAAACCCGCGTCGAGCATTGGTGCGGCTTGGTTCTTGAGGCGATTCGAAAGCCCCGCGTGCGTGTCCCACGAGTGGTTGTCGCTGTTCGCGACTTTCGGCCAGTTGATTTCGACGAACCGCGTGCCCGCTTCGACGAGTCGCCGTGCGAGCAAGCAACATTGGCCGAAGGTGTTTTTGCCGTACTTCTCGCGCAGTTCGGGTTTTTCCTTGGTGATGTCGAAGGCATCGCGGGCACGCCCGGAAACGATCAGGCCGAGCGCCTTGCCGTAGTACGAATCGAGTTCGTATTTGCTCACCGATTTCTCGATGTCCGGCATCCCCTTGGCAACGGTGTCGCGTAAGGTCGCGCGGCGTGTCATGCGGGACGCCGTCAGGTCTTCGCGGAGTTTCAAGTCGTCGACTTTAATGCGGTCCATCTTGCCCATGTCGAGGTCGTCGCCCGATGGGTAAAGCAAGTACGGGTCGTACGCTTTACCGAGGAAACCAGCGGTTCCGCCCTTCCCCACGACGTTGGATTCTTGCAGTGGGCGTGGCATCATCACGAATGGCAACATCGGCACATCGGTCGGCCGAAGTTTGATGATGTTCGAACCGAGAGTGGGGAAATCCTTCGGGCTGGGCGGTTCGAGTTGCCCGGACGCGCTGACTTTGTCCGTCGTGTAGCCCGTGTGCATTTGATAGATGGCGGCGGTATGGTTGAATAAGCCGTTCGGCGTGTAACTCATCGAGCGAATCAGCGAGGTTTTGTCGAGTTGCTGCGCGAGTTTCGGCATTAACTCCGTGAGGTGGACGCCGGTCAGTTTCGTCGGAGCGCTTTTGAAGACGCTACGCACTTTGTCCGAGACGTTCTCTTTCGGATCCCAGAGGTCGAGGTGACTCGGGCCGCCTTGCAGATAGACGAGGATGACGCTTTTTGCTTTGCCGAAACCGCGTCCGCCCGCTTCTTTCGGGGCCGGTGCGTTCGCTTGGGCTTCCATCGCCAGCACTTGCGCGAGCGAAACTCCTGCAAATGAAAGACTACCCACGCGGAGGAGTTCGCGACGGCTGACGCCATCGCAAGTATCTTTCCCAGCAAAACCAGGTACGACAAACATGAAACACTCCCGAGAAGTTGGCGAGGCGGGGCAGGTTCGCGTTAGCGGATTGTATACTCTGTAGTAGAAAGCCTAAATGACCGCAACGCGAACTGCAAGCGAAAAGCGAAAACTCATTCAAGTTGTTGCGTATGCTCCTTCCCGATTCGTCCGCTCGCTTCACGGTGTTGGCCAGTGGCAGTTCGGCAAACGCCTCGTTTCTGCAAACGACATCGGGCGGTATCCTCATCGATTGTGGCTTGGGGCCGCGCGAACTCGGTCAGCGACTCGCGGTGATCGGGGCGAACTGGTCGAACGTCGACGCGATCGTGCTCACGCACACCCACGGCGACCACATCAAGTTGGCATCATTCGCGCAGATCCTTCGGCTAAAAGTGCCGTTTTATATTCATCGCCAACATGCGGAGCATCTCGCCGAATGGTGCAGCGACTACGAAGAGTTGCGGGCGAGTGGCACGATCCGCTTCTTTGAAGACGGCGTGCCGATACCGCTCGGCGAGGATGTCGTCTGTCTGCCGTTCCGCGTGCCGCACGATAGCGATCCGACGTTCGGCTTCCGTTTTGACGGACATGATCGCACCGCAGGGAAATGGTGGTCGCTCGGATATGCATCGGATCTCGGGTATACGCCGAAATATCTGAACGAGATTTTCGCGGAAGTGGACGTTCTCGCACTCGAATACAACCACGATGTACACATGGAACAAAACAGCGGTCGGCCGAAGCACCTCATCGAGCGCGTTCTCGGTAGCCAAGGCCACCTGTCGAACGTCCAAGCCGCCACGTTTACAAGCGAAATATCGCAGGCTAGAAAGACACCACTTCAAGTCTTGATACCGCTACACCTCAGCCGACAGTGCAACTCGCCGGAGTTGGCTGCAACGGCAGCGCGTGCGGTTTTGCCACGTTCCACAAGGCTATTAGTCGCCAGCCAAATGTACCCCACGAATACATTGGCGATCGTGCCCACGAAGCGTGTGCAACCTGCGCGAACCCTTCCCGATTCTTACGCGCGAACCACCCGGCAATTGCACATCCCCGGCATGGACTGACGATTACACAGCTAGTGATTTTGTAGTAGGCACACTCCCAGGTGATGCGAAGTTGGCCTTTTCATCGAATTTACGCGAGATTTTTGTTCTCATTTCGGTTACAGCGATGCAGGCGATTTGATCCGAAATTGTCTACGGTTGGCAAAGTGTTGTCTTTATCCCGAAGGGATTTCAGCCATTAGCCCCAGGTCGCGTCCGCGCACCTGGGGTACATGCAACACCCATCGACCCCGAATGGGGTCGTAGCGGCATCTTCCCATCATTCGCAGCGATATTCACGAGGTATGCAATTCATACATGCATCTCGCACGCCTGAGAGGAAGCCGCTTCGACCCCTTGGGGGTCGGTGGATATTTGCTCAATTCCCTGGGTGCGCGGAAACCGCGACCCAGGGCTAATGGCTGAAATCCCGTTGGGATAAAGAAACCAAAACCGAGATGACTCGAAAACCCCGTCAACAGCAACTTCGCATCACTTGGGGCACACTCCGTGTGCCGTTCGGATGTTGGCAAACCGAATCACATCATCACATACCGCAATTTGGTCGCAACGGCACATGGAATGTGCCTACCACAACCAGAAGTTGCTACACCAGCTTCAAGCCGATCCGCGACGCAGCCGGGCGTGGCGTGGGGATCGCTTGGCCCGTCGAACCGCTCGTTTCGGTGGTCAACACGGTGCCGAACAACGTGAAGCCGCTCGCGTTATCGATGTGAACATTCAGTGTTTGGCCGATCAACCGGTCGGTGCCTTCGAACACCACGATGTGGTCGGTCATCGCTCGCCCGGTGTACTGTTTGATGAGTCCATCGGAGCGTTCGCCGTGGCGGCTGAGGCCCTCAACGAGGACTTCGAGCGTCTGACCAATCTTCGCGCGATGATCGATGAGGCAGTTCGCGTTTTGCACGAACAGTAGATCGTTGTTGCGGCGCTTTTTCACGTCTTCGGGGATGTCGTCTGGGTAGCGTTCCATTGCCTTGGTGCCGGGGCGTTCGCTGTACTTGAAGATGAACGAGTTCTTGAACTTCGACTCTTGCACGAGGTCCATCGTCTTCTGGAAACTCTCTTCGGTTTCGCCGCAAAACCCGACGATGAAGTCCGACGACACCGCCACGCCCGGCACCTTCTCGCGGCACCTCGCGAGCATGTCTCGGTAATAATCGGCGGTGTAATTCCGCTTCATCCGCTTCAAAACTTCATCGCAACCCGACTGCACCGGCACGTGCAGATACTTGCAGACCTTCGGCAGTTCGCGCACCGCATCGAGCAAATCGTCAGTCATATCGCGCGGATAATTCGTAACGAACTTGATGCGTTCGAGGCCCGCCGTGTCGTGCATTTTGCTTATTAAATCGCTGAGCCGCGTACGTCGACCGTCGCCGTGATCGTAAACGTAGCTGTTCACCGTTTGGCCGATCAACGTGACTTCCTTGCAACCCTGATCGACGAGTAAACGCACCTCGGCCAGAAGGTGATCCGGGTGGCGACTTTGTTCCGGGCCGCGCGTACTCGGCACGACGCAGTATGTGCAAAATTTATCGCAACCGATCTGGATGCGAACGAACGCCTGGAACGGAGTGGCCCGCATTGTGGGGTCGCGGGTGGGGTCGTAACTCTCGAAGCTCGATTCGACGACATCGCGACCGCCATCGGTGCGCCCGAGACTGAGCGCGAACTGCGGTTGTCGCGTCCGTTTCACTTCCTCGACGAGTGCGGGAATTTTCGCAAGTTGCCCCGTGCCGACGATCATATCGACGTACGGCGCACGATCGCGAATCTGATGCTGATCCTTCTGGGCCATACACCCGATCACGCCGACGACGAGGTTCGGATTCCACTTCTTGTACGGGATGACGCGACCGAGCGAGGAGTACGTCTTTTCCTCGGCATGTTCGCGAACCGAACAGGTGTTGAACAAAATGACGTCGGCTTCGGAGGCCGTGTGCGTGAGGTCGTAGCCTTGTTTGCGAAGTGCCCCGATCACGAGTTCGCTATCGAGAACGTTCATCTGGCAACCGACGGTCTCGATGTACACTTTTTTCAGCGTCGACATAGTTCGGGTTTCCGTTATGAACGGGGCCGATGGAGGTAGCCGATAGTGTATGACTTCTGGCTTCCTGCGATTTGTTCCTTGCTTCAGCAGGTATTCTGGGTAAGTTATCGCGAATGCA
>JAYSYI010000288.1:0-5325 GCA_043727665.1 Limnoglobus sp.
GAACGTGGCATCCGGTCGCTGCGGCCGCCCATCTCCGCAATCGCAATCGTGTTGCTCGAACCATCGGTAATCGTGACGACAGATTTCTTTTGCGAGCCATTCAAAACGCAAATCAGGCGTGGGCCGTTCGTGCTGAGCGCCGTTGGCGTGGTGGTCAGCGGGGCATTACGTGGCGTCAGCGCGTTGACCATGACCGTAACCGGTGCACTGTAATCGGTGTAGGCAAAACCTTGGGTATCGACGGTGCCACTGCGGTTCGGCGTCGATGGGCAGAGGAACGTTTTGATTGTCGTCTTCGAAGCGAGGATGTTGTTCGGTTCGAGCGGGTCGTTGTAGCGGCGGTTCAGGTTGAACAACCGGTAGACGTTATCTTGCTCGATGTACGGCAAGAGCTTCGTTTGCAGCGAATGTGCGGCCCCTGCCGTCGTGTTCCACGTCGTGCTATCGTCGGCTCCCGCTTCAGTGAGGAACACGTTTGCGGTGCCTGCCGGATTCCGGGATTGCGTCGCCGTCGGCAACCGGCCGAACGAACTTTCATAGTTGTGAAGTGCCAGCCCCATCTGTTTCAAATTGTTCTGGCACGTGCTCCGTGCGGCCGCTTCGCGGACCTTTTGCACCGCTGGCAACAGCAGCCCGATCAGGATCGCAATGATCGCGATCACGACGAGCAATTCAATGAGCGTAAACGCCGAACGATACGTTCGCATAGAAGTCTCCTAAGAAATAGTGCAAGGAAACGAAACGGAAACGCACGATGGTGTGTGTTGCAGACGGTGGAAATCGCGAAGGGTGGAGGATTCGCCGAGTTCGTTACGGTCACGCCGTCACACGGAGTGACGCATTCACCCAAAACCCGTCGCCAGTGGGCGACAGCAACCATCAGAATTGACCGAGAAAAATTTCATTACGCTATGATAGACAAGTCGTGAACGTATTTATCAGGATCGCGTCCATTTTCACGAAATTAATATGACGTGCTGCGCTATGGTGGTACGTTCCACAAACGGACGACGCCATCGTAGCCAGAGGTGAGGAGAACGCGGCCATCGGGGCGAAACTGCGAACGTAGCACCATGCCGGCATCGGCGCGATATGTGTGGATCAGCTTGCCGGTTTCGGCGTTCCAGAGTTTGACGAGTTGATCGTGACCGCACGACGATACGATTTTCCCGTTGGGTGAAAAGACAGGCCAGCACGCCCAACCGGTGTGTGCGGTGACGGACCAGACCGACTTTCCCGTTTCGAGATTCCAAACACTGAGCCGGCCGTTCGATGCGCCGACGGCGGCGCGTGTGCCATTCGGCGACAGGCCGATGCCCCCACACTCCCCGCTGCCAACCGTTTTGACTCGTTCGCCCGTTTTCGCGTTCCAGATATGGATTGCAGTACCGCACGCCGTCGCGCACTCATTGCCATCGGGCGAGAATGCCGTGCCCCAACCGCTGGTAACCCAGGCCTCCTTCGGCAACGTCGTCAGTTCTTTTCCGGTTTCGGCGTCCCAAATGGCGGATCGTCGAACGCCGACCGCGACGAGGCGCTTTTCATCGTGCGACAAAGCGAGGTCGTTCCAGGAAGTGGCTTTGTTGCTGTTCTCGAAAATATCGCGGACTTCCCCGGTGACGAGATTCAACCGCACCAAGTGCCCGGTACCGCCGAAGATGGCCCAACCGCCGTCTTCGGAGACGGCCATTCCAAAAACGCGAAACTCGATCGGCCACTTGAAAAGGGACTTGCCCGTTTCGCAATCCCACACGTGGACGACGCCACCGTCCCCCGCTGCCACGACTCGTTTGCCGTTCGCGGTGAACTTCGCCGCGTAAAGCGACTTGCCATCGCCGATCAGTACGCGGCGGAGGCCAGATAGTTCGATCAGGATCTGCTTCGTCAGGTCTTCCGCCCGCATTGCAACTTCGGGGCTATCCGATTCGCGGATCGCCTGCCGTAGTGCCACAAGAGCCATCCAGCCATAGCCACGCAGATTTCGCGTTGCGGCATCCCGCATTGCAAACGAAGGCGAATCGAGTTGCACGATCAACGCCGCCAACTCGCGTTCGACGACCGGTTGCATCGCGCTCGCACTCGGCCCCGCCGCAAACGCCGCGAGCAAAATGAACATCCCCGTTGGCATAGAGTGCCCTCCCGTGCGAACATCATAGCCGACGCAAGGGACCGGGTGCAACCGTCTGCACTTGACAGGCGCAATCGATGTAACGCACGATACGCGTTCACTCGGGGGCGTGCGTGTGTCCAAGGTTCGGTCTGCGATGGCGGCATTCGATCTCGTTCCCGGCGCAGGGTTGTGCCGGTCTGCGGACGATCCGCGCGCGTGGACGGCAACGGCTTCGTGCGTCGAGTGGACGGCGGAAGCGGAGATGCCGGCGGGGTGGTATCGCTTTCGGTTAAGGCTCAAATCGGCGGACCGGTTTGCGGTGCGGAAACGTGCGGAGCTATTTTTCGACACCGGCGAGGGCGTCACGAAGTTCGAAACCTTCGAGTGGAACGAAGTCGCCCGCGAAGATGCCATCGTGCGCTTGCCACACCCCGCGCGTGGAATCTGCGTGCGGTTGCATCATGCGGATGGTTCGTTTCGGCTGTTGCGTTGCGAGTGCGTTCGCGTTTCCAAAGCGCGTGCCGTAGTGCGGGCGGTGCGGTTAAAATGCCAGTTACTGTCTACGTATCAATGTTTCTGGCCAGTCGTGCGGCGCGGCGGGCGGATGCTGCGGCAGGGGCGGTTCCGCGAGTTCGGCACGCGGGTGTTGAAGGGGCTTTCCGATTCGCGAACGATGCGAATCGAAGTAAAACGCGCGACCGAAGCCGGTGCTGCCTGGTGGCGACGCCGCGCGGCCACATCCGAAGAAATCGCTAACTATCAAGCCGAGTTGTGTGCGATCGTACACCCAATGCCGATCGCCGTACTCATACCCGTCGACCCGACGCGGACCGATTACGCCCGGCAAGCGATGCTTTCGGTGTTCCGCCAAATCTACCCGCATTGGGAATTAATCGTTGCCTGGCCGAACGCAAAACCGGACGAGAAACTAACGACGGTCGCCGGTTGGGATTCGCGCGTAAAACTGATAACGCCACCCAGTGACGGTGGGCTGTCAGCCGCCGTGCGTTGCGCGCTTTCGCAAGTACAATCCGCATCGGTAATCGTACTGCCACCCAATTGGGAACTGACCGAAGCCGCGTTGTTACGCTTCGCGCAAAACGGCGAAAATCCTGCAACTTGCACGCTGCCAGCAGGACTTTCGGCAACGTGTGGCGTGTTACCCGCGCTGCTATCCACGGTGCAATTGCGCACCGCTGCGGTGAATCTGAACGCAACCACGGCAACGGGCGTCGTGCAGTGGGCGGCGGTCGTTGCGAAGCAATATGCGACATCGGAAATTGGCGAACCGCTGTTGTTTCCGATCGATGGTGTCGGGCAGTTGACGACTCTCGCACCGTGTGCCACGTCGCGGTCTTCGCTCGTGTTGGCCGCCGATGTCCGGGGGATCAGCGGTTGGGATCACGTCGCATTTGCGGTGCTAAAAGGCTTGCAATCGAGCGGAATGACAGTGAATCGTCACCCATCGGCGCGTGTGTTCCCGGATATGTTGCCACCGGGTAGCGCGTTTGCAAGTTTCCCGCGCACTCCGAACGATCCGCAACTCGCGATCGCACCGCCGTTCTTGCTGAAGCGATTCGGGATCGACCGCCGCACGGCCGCACTGACGATGTGGGAAGCCGACCGCATTCCGCCACATCTTGCGGCCGTGTTGAACGGCGCGGCGGTCGTGATTGTGCCGAGCCAATGGGGGGCCGATGCCTTCCGCGACTCCGGCGTGACCGCACCGATCGAGATCGTACCGCTCGGTTACGACCCGCTGTTATTCCACCCGGCCCCACACGAACCGGCGCTCTGCACGTTCGGCACGGCGGGGGCACTCAGCGCGGGCGGCTTGCGGAAAAACATCCGGCGCGTCGTCGATAATTTTCGCCGTGCATTCCCGACGGAAGCCGATGTGCGTCTGCGCGTGAAGATCACGCCGAACTGCCCGCCGTTCGACATCCCCGACGATTTGCGGATTGATATTTTACGCGCCACGTTACCTCCGGTCGACGTCGTGAAGTGGAACCAATCGCTGACGGCGTACGTGAATGCGTCTTTCGCGGAAGGCTTTGGCTTCCACTTGCTCGAAGCGATGGCGTGCGGGCGGCCATTAATTTCGACGCAGTATAGCGGGCTGACGGCGTTCTTCGACGAGCGCGTCGGGTTGGTGATTCCGCACACATTAATCGCCGCGAGCAACGAGATTTACGCGGGCCAGTGGGCCGACCCCGACGACGATGCGATGATCGCCGCGATGCACCGCATCTATGCGAATCGCGACGAAGCGCGGAGCCTCGGTGCAGCCGCGGCCGCACGGGCGAGGCGGTTCACATGGCGCGACACGGGCCGCCAGCTACGCCGGGTAATTGCCCAATACGACCTGTTAGCGAAGGGATAATCGATGGCGACGGCGATTGCCACGCTGGTGCTGAACGATGGCGATGCCGTTGGGAACGACGTCCTCGGTATGGCGAAGGCACTGCGTGCGCGCGGCGAAACCGTCCGGCTATTTGCGGAAAAATCGCGACTCAACGAGGAAGTGTTTCCCCTCTGCGAACTCCGCGGGACTGGCGACAGAGTGATCTACCATCACTCGATGCAGTGTGACATTGCGGTGTCAGTCGTGGAAAGTAACCGTGGCCGCACGATCGTGAAATACCACAACGTGACGCCGCAACGCTTCTTCAGCGGGGTCGATGCTGACGCGGTTCGCAGTGCGGAAATCGGCGTGCAACAGGCGGTGCGAATGGCGAAGGCGGGCGTAAGAATCTGGGTCGATTCGGCTTACAATGGCCGCGATTTGGCAAAACTCGCACCCGGCACGCCGTGGCAAGAACTCACGCCGTTCCATCAGGTCGATGACCTAATGGCCAGCCATCCGGATGCCGAATCGCTCGGCGGATTCGATGCGTGGGCGACGACGTTCTTGTGCGTCGGCCGGGTGGCACCGAACAAAAATGGCCTGCTCGCGGTCGAGGCATTCGCGGAATATGCAACGAAGTTCGAACCGCAGAGCCGACTGATCTTTGCGGGCGAACACATCTACCCGGCGCACTCCGAACGGATCGTGTTACGGGCGAACGAACTTGGCGTCGCCGACCGCGTGATCTTCGCTGGCCGCGTGACAGTGGGGCAGTTGAAGGCGCTGTACCTGAGCGCGGATGCGCTACTCGTCACGAGCGAACACGAAGGATTTTGCGTTCCACTGCTTGAAGCGATGGCGCTCGGCG
>JAYSYI010000289.1:0-5318 GCA_043727665.1 Limnoglobus sp.
TACTGAGCGGAGTCGCACTTGCCATGGCCGGGCGCATGCCTAATGCCCCAGTGGCTCCTGCTGCGTGAGGCAGTGCAGCGTGCCGAGGCCGTAGACGAGATCGACGGAGTGGATGCCGATGACATCGCGGCCTGGGAAGCAATCCGCGAGGATGCCGAGCGCGATGCGGTCGTTCGGGTCGTTGAATGTCGGCACGATCACGACGCCGTTCGCAACAGTAAAGTTCGCATAACTCGCGGGCAATCGTTGGCCGTTCAGTGACAGCGGCGATGGCATCGGCAACTCGATGATCGTGCATTTGCCACCACGCAAACGTTCCCGATTCTCTTGCAGTATCGCATGATTCTCGTCATCGCGATTGCTCTCCATGGCCACGAGTATCGTCGTCGGATTGACGAACCGCGCGATGTCGTCGATGTGGCCGTGCGTGTCATCGCCGACGATACCGCGATGCAACCAGATGACTTCCGTAACGCCGAGATACTCGGCAAACACCCGTTCGTAGTCACTGCGGTTCAGTCCCGGATTGCGCTCTTGAATGCTGCTTAGCAAGCATTCTTCGGTCGTCAGTAACAGCCCGGCCCCGTTGACATCGATACTGCCGCCTTCGAGCACGAGCCGGGACTCGCCGTGCATCGGTTGTCGCGTGGGAAGTCCGAGTTTGCCGGCCACGATTGCAGGAATCGCGTCGTCGAGTTGCCAATCGGGGTACTTCGCCCAGGCGTTGAATCGCCAATCGAGTGCGGTCCGCTTACCTGCCTTTTCGACGAATATTGGGCCAGAATCGCGTAGCCAACTGCGGTTCGTCGGGATTTCGTGCAACTCGATATTCGCGATGTCCGCACCGACTCGCGTCAGTGTCCGTTGCACACGATTCGATTGCGCGGAGTCGCGAACGACGATGTTCACCTTCTCGTAGCGGCTCAACGTGCGGGCGATCTCGCCGTACACCCAGCCGATGGTTGCGAACTTGCCTGGCCAATCCGAAAGCCGGTGCGGCCATGCAATCCACGTACTCGCGTGCGGCTCCCACTCGGCAGGCATTCGATCACTTGCCATAAATCTGTCTCATTTCCTTGGGTATTGGTACAATCTACGCTTACGACTCGACGATGTCCGCTCGTTGACTCTGTTGCAACCGGCTGGTACGTTTTTAATATTGTGCCGTATTTGCTACTTTTAATTGACGGTATTATGACTCCGACAAAAACATCTTTGCTATTTGAAAGCTGCCAGGCCGCGATTGGCTACCGCTTCCGCAACCTCGAATTGCTTAAGTCGGCGCTCACGCACACATCGGGCGCGAACTCACGCGCAGCATCGAACGAACGCCTCGAATTCCTCGGTGACAGCGTGCTGGCACTCGTCACCTGCGAGTTGCTGTTTCACCACTATCCGAACTACGACGAAGGCGACATGACGAAAGTCAAATCGTCCGTCGTGAGCCGAAAAACCTGTGCGAAGTTCAGCCAGGAACTCGGCCTCGGTGCGTACCTCATCGTCGGCAAAGGCGTGATGGATCAGGGCGATATTCCCTCGAACATGCTGGCGAACGTGTTCGAATCGTTGGTCGCTGCGATTCACATCGACGGCGGTTGGGACGTGGCGAAAAAGTTCGTGACGCGGTTCGTCGAACCCGAGATGAAACTCGTCGCCGACGACGCCATCAACAACAACGCGAAGTCCGCGCTTCAGCAAGTCGCGCAACGCGAGTACGGTGGGACGCCGCGATACTACATGCTCGACGAACAAGGCCCAGACCACGACAAATGCTTCAAAGTCTCGGCAGAGGTGAACGATCACTATTTCCCCGCCGCATGGGGCCGCACGAAGAAGGAAGCCGAGCTACGTGCCGCGATGAACGCACTTGCCGACATTGCCGGCGACCCCACCCCCTACCCGTCGAACTGAGGAATCCCCGATGACTTGCCGAACAGTTTGTGCGATACTTTCCCTCTTTTTTGCGACGAATACGGCAGTCCGTGCCGAAAAGCTCGTGACGGTTTCGGCGGAAGGGGCGAAACTGGTTGCACCGTTCGGCGTCGATTTCGCGGCGGACGGCACGCTCTATTTCGTCGAGATGGTGAAAGGCGAACGGCTGCGCAAACTGGACTCAAAGGGCAACCCGATCACCCTCGCCGGCACCGGGCAGAAGGGCTTCGACGGCAACGACGGCGCGGGTATCAAAGCCACGTTCAACGGCATGCATAGCCTTGCGGTGGGCAACGACGGCACGATCTATTTGGCCGATACGTTCAATCAGTGCATCCGCAAGTTCAACCCGAAATCGGGCATCGTCACGTTGTTCGCGGGCACTGGTGAGAAAGGTTTTTCGGGCGACGATGGCACTCCGACCGACGCGAAATTTAGCGGCATCCACTCAGTGGCGTTCGATGCGAAAAAGGAGAACATCTACCTCGCGGACCTCGACAATCGCCGCGTTCGCAAAATCGATCTGAAAGAGAAAACGGTGACGACCGTCGCGGGCAACGGCGAAAAAGGCGTGCCGAAAGATGGCGAACCCGCGATGAAGCAACCGCTGCTCGACCCGCGTGCCGTGGCCATCGATTCCAAGGGCCGCATCTACATCATCGAACGCAGCGGGCACACGCTACGTGCCATCGATACCGATGGCACGATCCGCACCGTGGCAGGCACGGGCAAAGCCGGGAAGGAAGTCGGCGATGCGATGAAAGCAGGAATGAACGGCCCGAAACACCTCTGTATCGATCGCGACGATTCGGTACTGATCGCCGACAGCGAGAACCATCGCATACTGCGATATCAGCCCAAAACGAAGACGATGACGATCGTCGCGGGCACGGGTAGCAAAGGCAGCGCGGGCCTCAACGGCGACCCGCTCAAAGCCGAACTCAACCAACCGCACGGCGTCACGATCCACCCGAAAACCGGCGAGCTTTATATCGCCGATAGCAGCAACAACCGGATCGTGAAAGTCGTGAAGTAGGACGTCATTACCGTTGCGGTGGGGCGGCTTCGCGAATCGTTGCCCCCTTCTCGTCGCTGAGAACGAGGATCGAGAACCGCTCGATTGGCTGACGTTCTGGCGTGCTAACCGAGGCGTAATCGAAGCGGCCACGGATGTCGGTGTAGCCATCTTTGTGGAACTTCACCGTGCCATCGGCGAGTTTCGCGTACACCTTCACGTAGACTTTCGACAGTGGCTTGTCCGTCGCGGTTGCTTTCAGTTGGCCGTAACTTTCCGTGACTTTCACATCCATCGCGTTGGCATAATACGGCACGGATCGCGACTTACCTACTGCTGTGATTTCCACGAGCACGTTTCGCTTCACGAACTCGGCTGGTAGGTCGAATGCGAATTTCGCTTGCCCCTTCGGCAAGTTGACGATCTTCGTCAGGTTCGGCTTGATCGACGAGAACTGACCACCCGATTGTTGCACGAACGGGTTGCGGCTAAACAGCAGTTCGACGTCCATGAGGTAATAATTGACCGTCGCTTCACTGACATTCTGCGAGTTCAAATTCACCTTGCCCGCATCGATCGTGAACTCGAAACTTGGCTCGGTTGCGGCGAGGTTGCCTTGAGCCTGATCGCGGTTGTCGGCATCGTTCACCTTGCCCGCTTTTCCTTCCATTTCATCGATCTGGCTCGCGATCGTCGCGAATGCCGTTCGCCATTTGTCGACCGGGTGGTTCGCGTACTGGATCGCCACCGCACGCGCTTTCTTCGGCTCGTCGGTAAACAGATCGAGGTACGCCGCACAGTAATCGAACTGCAACCGCGTCGTCACTTTGTCCGCGTTCACCGTTGCGAACGTCGTCAGTGCCTCATCGATTCGGTCTTGCAACAGCAGGTAATACGTCACTGCCAAACGGTCCGTATCGTCCAAGTCGCGGCGATAGCTGAGCGACTTCAAAAGGGCGTGGTACTGCTGGTGCAATCGGTCGTTGACAATCTGTCGACGTTGGCCGAGAGCATGGGCGCGTGCGTTCACCAACGGCTTATATTCCAGGTGTTCGTACTGATGTCGCGCCACCGGATCGATCGTCACGAGTGGGCTGACCAGCGGCCCGCCGCACATGTTCAGCAGTCCGTCGGCGTGCATCAGGTACTGCTTCGCAATTGGCAAATCCGCGTGGAGAATGCCGTATGACCAGAGTGTCGGTTGATACAGGTGGCGGGTGTGGAGTAGCTTGATGATCGTTTCGTAGAAGTTGCGGTCCTTCATTCGGAACGCGATTTTATCGAGATTGAGCGCCGAGACATTCTCGCGGTTCAGGAACGCGATCACCTCTTCGTTCGTGCCATTTTGCGAGACGTAATCCCACGATGTCGTGTCGAGTTTCGTCGGCTTCTCGACGACGTTAAACGTCGCCACGGGTGCCGCAATCACGAAGGTTTCGCCCTTCGCCACGTGAACGGGGAAGTGTGGGAACTGGCCGGGCTTAGGGAAGTAGAAGAAGTAATCGACCGTTTGCGTGCGGTACGGTTCGAGATCGACCACGACCGTTTTCGTGAACTGGCCGTTGGCGAGCGGGATGGCACCGACGGGCAACTGGAGCAACACCGTCAGCTTCTGTCGCGACGAGGAGGGGTTGGTGACAACGAGCTGACAGCCATACACGGTGTGGACGACGAATTCGCCGGTTACAAACTTGTCGAGGCGTTCGCCGTTCTCGTCGCGGTAGCGGTCGCCGTTGCGGTAGAAATTCTGGCTGACGAGGATCGGCACGCCGCCACCGTTGCCGTTCGCGGGGCGAACTTCCTCGTGGAATGCAATCATCGGGCTTGCGGGCACGAGGGTCATCTTCCCTGCATCGAACTTCATCTCGTGCTTACCCGCCTCGAACGGCAGGTCGAACACGCTGAGCGCGAACATCATCTCAGTGAAATTCCGCGACGCATCGGGGAACGACTTCGACAAAAACGGTGACTTAGCATCGTGCATGGCATAGTCGTACCAGAACGAATTCACGGGAACGAGGGCGGCAATTTGCAGTCCGATTGGCAGGTGATAGTAGTTGTTCTCTGCCCACTCCATCGTCGGATCGACCTTACGATACAGTGCGCGAATCGACTTCCGCACTTCGTCTCTCTCGAAGTATTCGACTTCCTTTTCCGTTAGCTTCTTCATCTCTTGAGCGGCTTTTTCCTCACCGGCAGGCGCATCTTTCTGATCTTCTTTTTTTGCCAGTTCGCGATTCGCCGTGCCATCGCGTTGGCGACGCAGCGACTCGCCTCTCTCTGCTGGTTTAGCTGATTTGAGTGAGTCTGCTACCTCAGGAACAGCTGGACCACCGGGGCCGTCACCGCTGTCGCCCAAATTCCCGCCGCT
>JAYSYI010000290.1:0-1662 GCA_043727665.1 Limnoglobus sp.
ACGATCGTGCGACGCGCTTCGATCGCGCGAAACCGGCAGATTGCCAAGTGTTGTTCGTGTTGTTCCGTGCCGCGAAACCAGCCGTCGTTTGAAATGTTCACGAGGAAATCGACCGGTTTCTGATCGCCCTTCGGTAAGTTGAATTGCCGTGCCAGGTACGGATCGCTGTCTTCGTAACAGATCAGGCAACCGAAGGTGTATGGCTTTTCGCCGACCATCATGTCGAAGCGCGTGGCGGTTTCGCCAGGCTTGCACGAATAGTCGTTTTTGTAAGGGGTGAAGTGCCGCAACCAGGGGAATGTCTGTCGGAACGGCACATATTCGCCGAACGGCACGAGATGCATTTTGTCGTAGCGACCGTCGATGCTACCATCCGGTTTCACGAGGATCGCCGAGTTGTATTTCCAACTTTTCTCGCCGTCCCACTCGTCGAGGCTCGCCCCGAGTAAGACGTTTGTTTTCCAGCGAGACGCTGCGAATTTTTCGAGGTCGGCATTATACTTTAGACCTTTGACAATGCCCATTGGCAAGGTCGCTGTCGGCGCACCGCGAGGAATAACCGTCCAACCGGGCGGGAAGCAAGTCTCTGGCCAGACGACGAGATCGGCCCGCAACACGACTTGTTCGCAAAGCTCGTTGTACTCGCGAAATAGCTTTTCCTCATCGTCCATTTTCACGTCTTGCGTAAAGTTCGCCTGGATCGCCGAGACGCGCGGCCCGAGCAGGAAATCCGGGTGCTGCATCTGCGTGATGCCATAGGCGTACGAGATCATAATCAGCATCGTCACGCTGGCGGTCGTCCACATTTCGCGGAAGAAACCGATGCGATATTCGGCAGGCCACTTCAGCAATCGCCGCACTTTCTTGTTGCGCATGAGCCACTCGGCGAGCGCACCGTTCGATGCCGCAACGAGGAACGAAATGAGGTACACGCCGCCGAGGTCGGCAATCTGAATGAGCGTGAGATAATCGTGCTGCGTGTGGCCGAGGAAGTACCAGGCGAAGCCGACATACTGATGCGAGCCGATCGATTTCAGGAATGGAAAGCCGGTCGGGAAGTGGGCACGGACATATTCCAAACCGACCCAGACGATCGGCAGTGTCAGCGCGAGTGGCGGCATCCCGAGGCGATCCAGCCGACGCAACATCGCCAGCGCGAGCGGGAAGACGCCGGAGTAGAAGATCGATATGCAGACCCACGATGCGTACATCGCCGGGTGCGCGACGCGAATCCACTGCAACGCGGGCAGGAAAAACGCCAGCCCGCCGACATACGCCGCGAAGTAACGACGACGTGCAGACACACCAGGGGCGCGAACGAGTGTCAGCCACGGCACCATCGCGAAGTAGGCCATGAAGCCGAGGTTGAGCGGGTAGAACGCCGTCCAGAGTAACAACCCAGAGAGAATCGCAGGTGCGAAAACACGCGGTGGCAAAGGGGAGTCCTCTCCAGGGTTACGAAACCGAGATCACTTCGACGGGTTGGCCCGCAGGATAGATTACGGAGCCGGGCGGCAACACGATGAACGCATCGGCCGCAATGATGCCCCGCAGGTCCGGCGAACCGAACCACGGCAACGCCCGCACCGCGTCGGCTTCGAGTTTCGCCGGATGATACGTCGGGCGATTGTTGTCCGCCACGAACGCCGCCACCAGTGGCAA
>JAYSYI010000291.1:0-5308 GCA_043727665.1 Limnoglobus sp.
ACGGTGTGAATCCAGCTTTCGTAGTTGCGAGCAAAGATTTCGCGTTCGGATTTCTCGACGTCAATCTTTAAAAAGCTAATGCGTTTCGCGCCGGATTCCCGGAACAGCGTACCGATGTCGGTCGCCACGAATTCTGATGCTTCCTCGGGCCGACATTCTCGGACCATTCGCGCCCACTCGCGGCCATCGCGAAATGGTTCCTCGCTCATACGCAATCGGGCGGGGTGCGACCAAACGCCCGAATTCACGAGCCGAACGCGATCCTGATACGGTGCGAGGTTGCGTTGCAAGACGGCAAAATTCGAAGGATCCGGCTCGATCGCAATGAGGCGAGCCTTCGGAAAGCGGTTCAGAAAATAGACTGAGGTAAACCCGACGTTCGCTCCGCAATCGATCACGAGTTCGACATCGGATTCCTGCGGCAGAATGTCGTACTCGCTATCCCGTATTACTTGCTTGAACACCGCCGGATCGCTGCCGTGCGGCCGGAGGTAGAACGGATGTTCGTAACCGCTCGCCCGAATGGAATACATCCCATCGGCCGGTTTGCCTTTTAATTGGTGGGCGACGAGTCGCACGGTATTTGAAAGCCCGACACGTGTCGTCAATTTGCGGAGCGTTTGCAGATTCATCGCGGCAACTACCCAGGTGTAATATTCGTACGAAAATCCAATGTTCCCCTTTCTTACGAACCGCGTCCTTTCGCGTCTGCCACTGTCCGTATTGCACGTTCGTTGCCGCTCGTGTTAAGAAACGGTTCGAGTAACGCGCATTCTTACGCAGGCTTCGCCGATGACCGACCCCAAAGCGGACGATACCGCGCGACGTATCGTGCAACTCGAAGCGGCGTTGATGCGGCGTACGGAACTGCTCGAACAAAAGCAGACCGAACTTGCAAATATAAAAGCCTCGAAGGCGTACCGAACGGCTTCGACGGTGCAAAAGATAGTCGACCGATTGTTGCCACTGCACACGACGCGGCGGGCGGTCGTCAAAGGGGCGGTGCGGAAGGTACTCTCGGTTCCGCGCCGACTTTGGAAGTCGCACCGTGCTTTGAACGGCCTTTCAACCGAGCAACGTTTCGACAGCGAGTGTACGCCACAAGACGAATACGATCGCTGGATTCGGTTGCACGAGTCATCGAAATCCGATCTGGAAAAGCAGCGGAAAGCCGTCTTCGCTCGCAAGCCGAAGTTCAGCATCATCGTGCCCGTTTACAACCCGCCCGCCGCGTACCTCATCGCGATGATCGATTCGGTGGTCGCGCAGACTTACCCGCATTGGGAACTCTGCCTCGCCGATGCGAGCCGCGAACCGCACGTGCGGCCAATCTTGGAACGATTCGCGAAACAGGACGCGCGCATTCGCGTGGCGTTTCTCGAATCGAATAGCGGGATCGTCGGTAACTCCAACGCCGCCGCTGCACTCGCAACGGGCGATTACCTCACGCTGTTGGACCACGACGACACGCTCGCCGCGAATGCGCTCCACGAAATCGCGGTAGCGGTGAACGAACAGCCCGGTGCGGATTTTCTCTATTCGGACGAAGACAAACTGGACTTCTCCGGCCATCGCGTCGAGCCGAACTTCAAGCCGAACTGGTCGCCGGAAACATTGCGTAGCCGCAACTATATCTGCCACCTGACGACAATTGAGCGTGCGCTGTTTACGCAACTCGGCGGGTTCCGCCACGGATTCGACGGTGCGCAAGATCACGACCTCGTGCTGCGGGCTGGCGAGCAGGCCCGGCAGATCGTGCACATTCCGCACGTCCTGTATCACTGGCGGATGCACGCACAATCGACGGCTGCCACGGCAGGCAGTAAGGGTTACGCACACGATGCCGGTAAACGCGCCGTGCAAGATCACTTGCAGCGCGGCAAAGTCGATGCGTCCGTATACGATGGCCCGGTGCCGGGAACGTATCAGGTCGTGTATCAGTTGCGGGAACAACCGCTGGTAACAGTGATCGTGCCAAATAAGGATCAGCCGGAGATGCTCGCGCGTTGCATCGAGTCGTTGGCGAACAGCAGTTACACGAATACCGAACTCATCCTCGTCGAGAACGGCAGCACGCGCCCAGAGACATTCGCGTATTATCGGCACCTCGAAGCGACGCGGAACGTTCGCATTCTGACGTGGTCGAAGCCGTTCAACTATGCCGCCGTGAATAACTACGCCGCAACACAGGCTAAGGGCGAACTGCTGTTGTTCCTGAATAACGACATTGAAGCGGTGAATCCGGATTGGCTCGAACGGATGGTGAAGCATGCCACGCAACCGGGAGTCGGTGCAGTCGGGGCGAAGCTCTACTACGCGGACGATACGATTCAGCACGCGGGAATCGTCGTCGGGATGGGTGGCGTCGCGGGGCATTCGCACCTGAGTTACCCGCGCCATGCGTCCGGTTATATGCAACGGCTGAAGTTCACGCAGAATGTCGCGGCCGTCACGGGGGCGTGCCTACTCTGCCCGCGTGCCGCATTCGAGCGCGTCGGCGGATTCGACGAAGGCTTTATCCTGGCGTTCAACGACGTCGATCTCTGTTTGCAGATCCTTGCGGCGGGGTATCGCATCATCTGGACGCCCGATGCGGAGTTGTACCATTACGAATCGAAAACGCGGGGTTACGAAGATACACCCGAGAAAGAGCGTCGTTTCAAGAAAGAGCACGATTTGTTTCAACTCAAGTGGGAAGCGTTCTTGAAGAGCGGTGACCCCTACTACAGTCCGCATTTTCGGCTCGACCGGCCCGATTACGCACTGAGGGCCGCGTAAATCGTTGGAACTTGAGTAATTCTGGCAAGAAATCGCGGGCCTGCAAACCGCGTCGCATCGCACATCGTCTGACAAGTATAGCACTCGCGTTCCGATCCACGGGCGTAACCGCCATGCCCCGTATGGTCCGGGAACGCGATCCGAGAATTCGCCCCGACTCCGCCGACCGCACCGCCCGCTATCGTGTATAAAACGATAGCCATTCCGTCCGCACGGACGATTCGTAGACAAGCATTCGGAATCGCGGGGAAACGGCCAACACTCACCGTACTCGACCCTGGAGTAGATCACTCATGTTCGGCTTTCTTTCACCCAAAGTTCGTGGCTCGAACGCTGCGTCGCAGTTGGTTAGTACCTTCGGACTCGGCTTCGATACGCTCGAATCGCGAGAAGTGCCGACCGTTATATCCGCCCCCGATAGCTACCAGGTGCAAGCGGGCCAAGTGTTGACCATCAGCGCATTCGTGCCCGATGTCAAGACTGGCAAGATTGGCGTTCTTTCAAACGACTTCAGCACGACCAACCCGAACGCGATCCTGACGGCCGTGCGGCAATCCGCTGCGATTTCCTCAAATAATGGCAACCCCGCTCCTGCTCTACCTGCCAACTCGCTGCGATTCGACTCGAACGGTGGCTTCACCTTCGTCGCTCCGTCGAACTACGACACGAACTTCGGTCCGATCACGTTCACCTACAATGCGATCGATTTAACTTCGAACGATCTGCCGAGTGTGGCCGTGACCGTGACGATCACAATCGTCGCCGCGACCACTTCGCAATCGCTATTCGCTGTCGCGGCCGGTGCCGGTAACGAGCCGCGCGTTCGCGTTTTCGAATCGACCACAGGAATCGAACGGTTCTCGTTCCTCGCTTTCGAGCCTTCGTTTACCGGTGGCGTCCGCGTGGCGACTGGCGATGTGAATCGCGACGGTGTCGACGACATCGTCGTGGTCCCCGCATCGGGCGGTTCGGCACGCGTCAAAGTGTTCGACGGCAAAACCGGAGTCGTTCTCGAAGACTTCTTCGCCTTCGAATCGACCTTCCGTGGCGGAGCCGAAATCGCAATCGGCGACATTCAAGCTGATGGCTTCAACGACATCATTGTCGGTGCCGGTAACGGTGGCGGTCCGAGAGTTATCGTGTTTGACGGGTCGAAGTTCGGCACGGGGACTTTGAGCGCTTCCGTTCTGGCTAACTTCTTCGCTTACGAAGATACTTTCCGCAACGGCGTTCGCGTTGCGGCTGGTAACGTCGACGGTTTAACGGGCGTGGATCGACGCGATTACATCATCACGGGTGCGGGCGAAGGTGGTGGCCCCGCCGTGAAAGTGTACGACGGTCGCTTGGTGCCTGGCTTCAGCCAACCACTCGCGAAACGTGCGTTCTTCGCCTTCGATTCGAACAACCGCGACGGCGTTAACGTTGCCATCGGCCAGTTCCGTGGCGATGGCAAGTCCGATATCGTCGTCGGCAATAGTTCGGGTAGTGCGATCGTTCGCGTCTTCGACGGTCGAAACTCGGCCCAACTTCGTGAAGTGGTTCTCACCCAAAACGACGGCACGCTCGGTGCCGGTGGCGTGAGTGGCACGGGAGGTTCCGTGGGCGGAACGTCCAACTTCGGCGGCAGCAGCGGTGGCCTGGTTACCGGATCTGGCGTTTCCGGCAACGGCAACGGAGGCGTAAGAGTCGCCGTCACCGATCGCAACGGCAACGCCATTTCGGACATCATCGCAGGGCCTGGCTCCGGTCAGATTGGCCGCGTACGCATCCTCGATGGCAACTCGCTGTCCGAACTCAGTAACTTTCTCGCGTTCCCATCCGACTTCCTCGGCGGAGTCTACGTCGGTGGCAACAGCCTCACGATCCGATAAACTGATGACACGCGATAACCCGAACCCTTCGAGTCCACTCGAAGGGTTTTTCTCATTTATCGACTGCTGTTCGCTCGACCTATACCAATTTCCAAAGTCAAAAAGTAATAGACGAATTGACGTAAGTCGGAATTCGTATCGTGCGTAAAGTGACGCAAAAGTGTCGCGAAATGACATCAAAAAGGCGCGCCATGACATCAAAAAGGCGCGTCCAGTCGATTTTTGGTCCCATATTGACGCGAAACGGTCGGTACTTATGACGATTATCGCAACGACAGCACTTGGCATAACCCTCGTCAAAGGTACGAGATACGGCATACGGATCGGAAATATGCGATTGAAAAGGGACCATTTTGAGGTCTGAAAACCCGAAAAAACACCCGAAAAACTGGTTTTAGAGTCTCCGCAATTCGGACTTACGTCAATTATGAGAGCGCGAAATCCGTCGATTGCGCTTTTTGACTCCTGTTTTTTGCGTTCGGAACACCCCATGGCACCGATAATAGAAGAGTAAGGATACGAGACGGTTTCAGAGGAGATAACCATGTCACGACGCACAGCATTGATCGGCTTCATCGCGATACTCGGCACAACGGGTTGCCGTAACATTTCGGGGCCGTTGGAAGCCCGGAACAAATCGCGGGCGGATTTGCCCGGTT
>JAYSYI010000292.1:0-1660 GCA_043727665.1 Limnoglobus sp.
ATTTCGCCCACGCGAAACCGACGAACGCCATCCGCACGGGTGGCGTTTTTCGTTTCCATCCGCACGCGGACGCGGTTGGTACTGTTGGCGGCCCGCGATACGATGACGGCTACGGAGGAACGCAGCATGAAAATTATTCTGGCGAACCCGCGCGGATTCTGTGCGGGCGTCAACATGGCAATCGAAAGCCTGGAGAAGGCACTCGACCTGTTCGGGCGGCCGCTTTACGTCTATCACGAAATCGTTCACAACCGGCCGATCGTCGACCGCTTTCAAGACAAAGGCGTCGTGTTCGTCGACGATATTTCCGAAGTGCCTAACGGCGCGACGGTGCTTTACAGCGCCCATGGCGTCGCCCCGCAGATTCGCCAACAGTCGGCGGAACGCAACCTGCGTTCGATCGATGCCACCTGCCCGCTCGTGACGAAAGTTCACATGGAGGCAGTCAAGTACGCGAAAGAGGGGTATACGATCGTGCTGATCGGCCACGAAGGACACGACGAAGTGCTCGGCACGATGGGTGAAGCCCCGGAGCATATGCTGCTCGTCGAAGATGCAAAAGACGTCGCCGCACTCGACTTGGCAGCCGATGTCAAACTGGCGTACCTCACGCAAACGACGCTCAGCGTCGATGAAGCGAACATCGTGATTCTGGCACTCAAAGCGAAATATCCGCAGATCGTCGGGCCGAACAAAGCCGACATTTGTTACGCCACGCAGAACCGCCAGGAAGCGGTCCACGAGATCGTTCCCGAAGTCGATGTCGTACTCGTGTTGGGCAGCCAAAATAGCTCGAACAGCCAGCGACTCGCCGAGATTGCCCGCACGTATCACAAACCGAGTTACCTCATCGATCGCGCGAACGAACTGCGAGGCGAGTGGTTTCATGCGAGCGACACCGTGCTGATTACGGCGGGTGCAAGTGCGCCGGAAGATCACGTGCAAGACTGCGTGAAGTATCTCGTCGATAACTACCAAGCCACGGTCGAGCATCGCGTCGTCCGCGAGGAACACGTGAGTTTCCCACTGCCGAAAGAGTTGCGTGTGCTAGTGCGAAAGTAAACGAGGAACCGCGACATGAGCCTTCTGAGTGCGGCCCGAACGACGAAAAAACCTCCGGAGAAAGCAAAGCTGCGCTTCGGCCCATCCGACCACGGGCGGGCAGTTACGAACCGCGAGATCGAAGCGGCGGAGTATATCCTCGGCTTCAAGTACGAGATCATCGAAGCGAAGTTGTACGTGACTCCGCAACCGAACGTTCCCGAAAATCGCCTCGAACACTGGCTACGTCGCACGCTCGAACGGTACTCGGATAGCCATTCCGACATCGTAAATTACGTCACGCCCAAGGGGCGAGTCTTCTTGCCCGAGGCCGTCCGCATGACGGTGCCCGAACCCGACATTGCGGTTTACGCGCACTTTCCGCTCGATTGGGATGATGACGCATCGAGTTGGGCGGACATTAGTCCGGTTCTGGTGGTCGAAGTGCTCGTCGAAGGAAGCATCGAAAAAGTCCTAGGACGAAACCCCGGCCTATACCTTTCGGTCCCATCGATTCAGGAATATTGGGTGCTCGATGGCTCGGTGAACTGGCGAGAACCTTCGCTGATTCAGTACGTCCGACGCGGCAAGAAGTGGGCCATCCGCACGCACCCGTTCG
>JAYSYI010000293.1:0-1658 GCA_043727665.1 Limnoglobus sp.
CCGTCGATTGTTGACGCCGTTCGGCGGAATCTGCGTGTTCATTCTCGTTTCGCTGCTCGTCGGTGGCGGGCTGGCGTACGTCACGTTTGCGTCGTTACAAGTCGAAGCATCCCAGCGCGAAGCGACCGCACGCGCCGATGCCGCCAACAAGGAACGCCTCGCGCTCTGGCAACTTGATAGCCGCCTGTTCCCGATCCTCGGCGTCGAAAATCACCGCCCGTACGTGCATTATTTCAGCTTGTACACGCCACACCCCGTGGTCATCGACGAAACCGGCGAGCCAGCCGCCGACCCCGGCCGCGTGCCATCGCCACTGCTTTCGGGCGAACTTCCGGACTGGATGCGCTTGCACTTTCAACTCGACCCCGTCGAAGGCTGGTCGTCGCCGCAAGTCATGCCGGAAACTTTGGAAACGAACTTGCGCACACACCGCGATGGCAACCTGACACTGGCGAATTCGACGGTCGAGCGCCGCGCGTTACTCGGGAAACTCCGCGTGCAGTTCCTCGCACCGGACCTCCACGCGCTTCTGATCGAACAAGAAGCCGCCGAGCCAACCGAGGCGTTCGCGGTGCCGTGGAATCTCAACGATAACATCACAAATTCCGTCATCGCGCCGAAACTCGAAGTGCCAAGCGAACCGCAATCGAACCGCGCACAACAAAACACAATCAATCCCCAAGGCGTACCCGCGCCGCAATATCGCGACCCGTACGATCAAATGCGCTTCGCGGCCGCCAAGAAAAGCATTGATTCCACGCGCGGCGAAGTTGGCGGAAATTCGCTAAATACCAGTCAAAAACCGATCCTCGTACCTGCACCCGTTGCCGTGATGGCACCCGCCGCAATTCAGCAAAGCGACACCAGTGTTAAACGCGACACTGCCCCCGCTCCCGCTCCACCGATGGCAGCACGTCAGGCGCTCGGCGCAGCGGCCCCCGTTCCGCCAGTAAAAGCCACCGTCGCGAAATTGAATGAAAACCGCAAGCGACTCGCGTTCCCCGAGCAACCGCCGGCGGTTCACGTTGGGCCGATTCGCCCGATCTGGTTGACCGCAGCCGAAGGCACGAAGTACCTCGCGCTCGTTCGTGCGGCACGCCTCGAAAAGAAAATGGTCTTCCAGGGTGTCATTCTCGATTGGGCGAAACTGCAAACGGTGCTGAAGGAGGAAGTGCAAGCGATCTTGCCCGATGCGAAGATCGAACCGGTACTAGATGCGGCACAATCGAGCGAACGGCGTATGGCGGCGATCCCCGCTCAACTCGACCCCGGCCCGATGCCCGAACTGCCGCCCGCCGGATGGACGCCGCTACGGATCGGCCTCGCGCTCGGTTGGGTGGCCGCCATCGTCGCGCTCATGGCGGTCTGGTTCGGAGGCTGGACGCTCATCGATCTTTCCGAGCGCCGCATCCGCTTCGTCTCGGCAGTGACGCACGAACTGCGTACGCCATTAACTTCGCTTCGGTTGTATCTCGATCTGCTGGCGAGCGGCATGATTACCGACGAAGCGAAACAAAAAGAATATCTGCACACACTGCAAGGCGAAGCCGAACGGCTCAACCAACTCGTGGATAACGTGCTCGATTTCGCGAAGCTCGAAAACCGCGCCATTCTCGCGTGCCGACAGTCGATCCCGCTCGAATCGCTGCTGACGATGG
>JAYSYI010000294.1:0-1658 GCA_043727665.1 Limnoglobus sp.
GCGACGGATGTTCGGTGGTTACACTCACGTTGGGAAGCACCTCGGGTCGGAGTCATTTTGCACTCTCATCGATACGAAGCGGCGACACGATTGGCAGCATTTGTCAGACAGACTCACAAGCGATTGAAGGAAGAACAATAACTGCGGATTCAAGACGAATCGGAATTCGGTACTTGCATTCGCGCACGATTTGGGTTGAGATTGAAAAACTGCCTCAAACGTTCGGTGTGCCACCGACACCTGGCATTGGTTCGTTCACCGCCGGAGGCGGGCCATGACTCTCGCACCCAACTTTTTCGACGCCCAAACCCGAAACTGGCGGGGCCGCTTGGCCATTAGCGTCGATGTTATGCGGGAACTCAGCCGCTACTCCGACCCGCAAGACATGCACCGGATCTTCACGCATCGCCTCGGGCAGTTGTTCCCAACCACAAGACAGTTGACGCTGTCGCGTCGCGGCGTCGAGGAACCACACGCACGCATTACGCGGTTCAATTTGTGGTCGGATACCACGAACCCATACACGCACTGGGACCGCTTCCCGATCGTCTCTGGCGGCCTGCTTTCATCGCTGTTGTACTCGGATGAACCGCGGCTCATCGACGATCTGAACCTGTTCCCGAACGACCCCGCGATGGAGTATCTCGAAGGCCAACGCTCGTTGCTTTCGATTCCGATTTTCGAACATGGCGTCGCGCAAAATACCGTCGTGGTCACACGCGAAGAGAGCAATGCGTTCCCGCCGGAACAGGTGCCGGAACTCGTCTGGATGACGAATTTATTCGGCCGGGCCACACAAACGCTGGTGCTCTCGCAAGCATTGCAAAAAGCGAACGAAACCGCCGATGCGGAATTGCGAGATATTGCCGAACTGCAACAGTCGCTGTTACCCGCCAAACCGCCGACGATGCCCGGCCTCGATGTCGCAGTCTATTACCGTGCGGCGTGCCTGGCGGGTGGCGATTACTACGACTTCTTCCCGCTGCCCGATGGCTCGTTGGGCATACTCGTTGCCGATGTCAGCGGGCACGGCAGCCATGCCGCGGTGCTGATGGCGATCACGCACAGTATCGCACACGCGGCGTCCGCAAACCCCGCAAAACCGGGGCCGTTTCTGACGCACCTAAATGCGAACCTCGCCGGGCGCTACAACCGACACTCCGGCGTATTCGTGACCGCGTTTTATGCGGTATTCGACCCCAATAAAAACACCATCACCTACGCCAGTGCCGGGCACGTCCCGCCACGACTCAGCCGCTGTTCCGACGGTTCCCGCGTCACGCTCAATCGCGTTCAGCGACTCCCGCTCGGCGTCAGCCCACCGGGCTTGATTTACCCGGAATTCGTCGTCGATTGGAAACGCGGCGATCAAGTCGTGGTCTTCACCGATGGCGTGACCGAAGCCGTGGATAGCAATGGCGATGTCTTCGGCACCGAGCGCATCGACGAACGATTAGCATCGTGCCCCGCAACCGCCGATGCGCTACGATCGGCGATTCTCGGCGAACTCGATCAGTTCACGAATCGCCGCCCCCCAACCGATGATCGCACGCTCGTCGTGGTGCGACGAACGTAAGTTTCTCTCTCCTCATGAATCGGAGTTTCTGATGAATCGGCGTTGTTTTTGGGCGATGTTACTTTTCTCGGCGTTCGCGCTA
>JAYSYI010000295.1:0-5298 GCA_043727665.1 Limnoglobus sp.
AGCCCATGGTGATACCATGGGACGGGGGCAAGCACCCATTGTCATTGTGCGTCGCGTCTCGTGTGCGTACCTGGAAGATTGCGCAACTTCAAAACGCGATAGCGAGGGAATCGATGAATCCTCCCGGCGGGGTTCGAACCCGCGACCGACGGCTTATAAGGCCGGCGCTCTGCCACTGAGCTACGAGAGGGAAGCGTATGTCGTCGCGTATCATCGCACCCTCCCGTCTGCGGCTCCGTGCCACGTTGAATATCCACTCTGAGCGTGTGTATGGGCAACAGGTTCAGTTGACTGGCTAGTTTTGCTACCACATTTCAGGCGATCTGCACCCGTTTAGATAAATCGCACAGTTTACGTAAAGTGCGGTGTCTGCATATGCCGATGGATGCTTGGTAAGATCACGCATTCTCGTAAACAGAGCGATGGAGTTCCCCACTATGACACGCACAATTAAGATCCTGCTCGTCCTCGGCCTCACCGTTTTCGGAGTCTGGGGCTGCTCGAAAGGCAACACGGGCAGCGCATCCGATAAATCGCCACAAAACGAAGCGAAAGTCGCGAAGCTCGAAGACGAATTGAAATCGAATACCGCTTCGTTTCGCACGAAACTGGCGGCTATCGAAGAGCAACTCCGCGCCGAGACCGCACGTGGCGTGGCTCTGCAAAAAGAGCGAGACGACGGCCTCGCGAATCTGAAAGCCAAGTCGCTCGAACGCGATCAGGTGCAGGCGCAATTCGATTCGTTCCGCAAGAACATCAAGGAATTGCTCGGCCAAACCGAGGCCGTGCAAGCCCCTCAACCGACGATCAAGACCGTATCATTGTCGAAGTGAAACGGCTGCGTCGCGCATTCTGGTAGCCTGCCTACGGCTCGCATGGTAATGTGGGGCACCCTCTCAGTCGATCTCACACGGATGCTGCCATGCGTTGCCCGCTTGCTGTTTTGATGTGGTTTTCCGCACTCCCGGCGTTGGCCGCCGAGCCGATCTTTGCCTTCAAGAATGCCACGATCCACACCGGTATCGGCGAGCCGATACTGGCCGGTACGCTGATCGTGCAAGATGGCAAAATCGTGGCCATCGGGAAGGATGTCGCGATCCCCGCAGAAGCCACGACGACGGACCTCAAAGGGGCGGTGATCATTCCCGGCCTCGTCGATACGCACTCGCACATTGGCATCTACCCGAAGCCCGCAATTCCTGCCCACCAAGACGGCAACGAGATGAGCGGCCCCGTGCAATCCGGCGTGCGGGCGCTCGATTCCATCGACCCGAACGACCCTGGCATCCGCATGGCCGTTGCGGGTGGCATTACCACCGCAAACATCATGCCCGGTAGCGGAAACGTCATCGGCGGGCAGACGCTTTACGTGAAACTCCACGGCAACAGCGTCGAGCAAATGCGCATCCTCGGGAAGCTCCCCGATGGCACCGAAGTGCTCGGCGGGTTGAAGATGGCGAACGGCGAAAACCCCAAAGGCTACGGCAAACGCGGGCAGGCCCCGTTCACGCGGATGAAGGTCGCCGCACTGCAACGCGAGCAATTCCTGAAGGCGAAAGAATACCTCGCCAAGTTGGGCACCGACAAGAAACCCGACCGCGATCTGTCTCTGGAACCGCTCGTTGAAGTGCTGCAAAAGAAGCGTACCGTTCACTTCCACTGCCACCGTGCCGACGACCTGATGACGGCACTACGAATCGCTGAGGAGTTCGGGTTCGAGATCGTTTTGCAACACGGCACGGAAGGGTATCGCATCGCGGACATTCTCGCGAAGAAGGCGATTCCCGTGTCGTTGACGCTCGTTGAAAGCCCTGGTGGCAAAGCCGAAGTGATGGGGTTGCTCGAAGAAACCGCAATGATTCTGGACAAAGCCGGCGTGCCCGTTTGCATTAACACCGACGACTTCATCACCGAATCGCGGTTCTACCTCAAGACCGGTGCAATTGCCGTCCGCGGTGGCATGTCCGAAGCCGCCGCACTGCGTGCCCTGACGACGACCCCCGCGAAAGTGCTACACCTCGAACACCGCGTCGGCAGCCTCGAAAAAGGCAAAGACGCCGACTTCGTCGTGCTGACCGGCTCACCGTTTTCGGTGTACACGAAGGTGCAACAAACTTGGATCGACGGCGTAAAACGCTTCGACGCAGCCGACGCGAAGGATCGCAGTTACCGCGATGGCGGGCTGTGGTTGTCTAACCGCGACCAACTGCCGACACTGCCGGAAGTCGTGGCACCGAAGCCCGCGACCGCACCGGCTGTCAGCAAAAAGACGGAGACGGGCACCGCGAAAACCTTCGTCATCTCGGCGGGCCGCATCCATACCGGCACCGGGCCGCCTATCGAGAACGGCGTGATTGTCGTTGAAAATGGCTTGATTAAGACGATCGGGCCGCGTGCGAGTACCGGTGTGCCCGCGAACGCACCGATCCTGACCGCACGCGAACTGTCGCCCGGCTTGATCGATCCGCACACCGTTGCGGGCCTCAGCGGCGCGTATAACATCCCCGCCGATCAGGACCAAGACGAAACCAGCGACCCGAACCAGGCCGATTTACGCGTCCTCGATGGCTTCAACCCCACCGAGCCGCTGATGGAGTTCCTGCGTGCGAATGGCATTTCGATCATCCATGCGACACCGGGCCGCGCGACGGTGATTGCGGGCCAATCGGGCGTGTTCCGCACCGATGCCCGCACCGTGGAATCGGCGGCACTCAAACCCGTGGCGGGCATCCTCATCAACCTCGGTGAGACGCCGAAAGAAGTATTCAAGGACAAAGGCCCGAAGACCCGCATGGGCGTGGCGGCGCTCGTTCGCAAAGCGTTCGCCGAAGCGCAGAGTTACAAGCTGAAAAAGGACGCGACGAGCGCGGTGACGCCGAAGCACGAAGCGCTGCTGCCCGCGCTCGCGGGTACCGTGCCCGTGTACTTTGCGGCACACCGTTCGGACGATATCCTTACGGCACTCCGCATCAGCGATGAGTTCAAATTGAAGCCGATACTGGTGCTCGCCACCGATGGTTACCTCGTGGCCGACGAGTTGGCGAAACGCAAAGTACCGGTGATCGTTCACCCGACGATGCAGCGACCCGGTGGCAGTATGGAGACGCGGAATTCGTTCCTGGGGAATGCGGCCGCACTGCAAGCGAAGGGCGTTTCGGTGACGATTTGCACGAGCTACGAAGGCTACGTGCCAAAACAGCGGAACCTGCGGTTGGAAGCGGGCGTTGCCGCCGCGAACGGCCTTGGCCACGAAGGTGCAATGCGGGCGATCACGATCGATGCCGCGAAACTCCTCGGCATTGCGGAAAAGTACGGCAGTATCGAAGTCGGCAAAGTGGCGGACATCGTGCTGTACGACGGCGACCCGTTCGAGCCGACGACGCACGTAACGCACACGATCCTCAACGGCAAACTGCGTTTCGATCGCTCGGAGTACCTGAAACTGCCGTTCGAGCGTCGTATTCTGCCGATCGTCAGTGGCGGGGGCGGCGTCGGTTGTTGCCTCGGAATTTGGTGAAAAATCGCCTCTCACAATCGACGTAAGTTCGCCACGACTCTCTCTAGCGAGTTTTGAAGTCCGGCAAGTTTCGCTTTGACAATATTCAATCTCGAAAACCCGGCGAGCGGCACGGCGTAAGCGTGCCGTGGGAACCCTCTGCGGCTACCACGGCATGCTTACGCAATGCCGCTCGCTTATGCGTGAAACGCCTGCATTTCAAGGCACGCGATAATTTTCCGCAACTTCAAAACTAGCTCGTCTGGCTAACAATTCTTGCGTCCGGAATGGGCGTTTTGCGTCGCGTCTGAAAGACTCGCCACGACTGGTTTTCGAGGGCAAATCCCCCGTTGCGCTAAAGACCAGAATAAGACGAGAATGCTATGTGTAGCCATCTGAAAAGTATCACTCTGTGCTGCGTGAAGTCAGTGGGTCGTGACCGCGCCGACCCGCGGCTGAGTTGGGGCGTTACGAAGACGTTACGCCAGACGCGGTACAGAGGCCGTAAGATAAAAGAACCGATTCCTCGTCCGCCGTCTGGACTCCGGCCAATTCCAGCAAAGGATCTTGCCAATGAACATCCTCCACCCACTCGCGTTTCTGATTGCGACAGCTGCATTCGCGGTCGCGGAACCGCCGAAAGCCGTTGACCCGGACACCATCAAGGACAAGGTGAGCATTGGTCTTCGTGAGCAGTACGCCATCGAATTCAAACGCGATGGCGATCAAATCCGACAACCCACCAAGTCTAAAGAAACCGACAGTAAAAAGGGGGCCGTTAACGTTAAGCTCGAAGTAACCACAGCGTCACCAGAGCCGCCGCCGCGCGAAGGGGCGACGCGACCGTTTATTACTGTCACGAACAACTTCGAGAAATCGCTGCACTTTCGCGCGCTGGCCCGCCTGAAAGGCAGTAAAGAGTTTATCGCGATTAACGAAGACATGAAGCTGCTTCCAGCCGGGGACTTCTTCCAAAAGTGCTGGGATTTTGACTCTCTTGTCGAAGAGGTCGTAATCTGTGAATTCAAGCTCTCCGATAAACCAGTCAAATGAATCGGTGTGAACATTCGCTCGCCATTCGTCACTCGCCTTCTGGCCAAGCGCGCGTGGGGAACTGCGCGTTGAACGCGCGTTTGGCGGGGGTATCGTCGTAGCCGACGGGTTTGCCGAAGGTGATGAGGCCATCGGTGGTTCGCGCGTTGTGAATGGTGTACCAGTACAGCAGGTCGCCGTGATTTGCGAATGAGAACCAGCCTTCGGGCCATTGCCCCGTCCAACCGTTGATCGTCGGTACGCCCACTTCCATCGCGGCCCACATGACATCCACATGAAGCAAAATCGTGTGGTGCATGTCGCGCGTTCCGGGGAACACATACACGGCCTTCGCGTCCGCATGTTCGCGCAGCACCTTCGTGAAATATTCGCGGCGCTCGACCGCCACACGGAGTGGCGTGCCTTCGGACTCCGGCTTCGAACGCAGATCGATCGAAACGCACAGCAACAGCACGATTGCCGGCAGCAAACGCCAGTTCCACTTGGAAATCAGTAGATCTGCGGCCAACCCGCCGAGTAACCCGAGCGGCAATAACAACAAGATGCCGATGCGGAACATCGCGCGAATGCCCGAAGCGAACGGCACATGCAACATCAGTCGGTACGCCGAATGATCTCCGACGCGAAGGATGAACAGCCCAAGCAATATCGCTGCAATGGCCAAGGTTGCTGCGAATCGAACCTGCGGTGATCGCCGTGAAACGAGTACGCAGCCGAGGCCGAAGAGTAACCCGATGGTTGCCGTGCCG
>JAYSYI010000296.1:0-5283 GCA_043727665.1 Limnoglobus sp.
CGCGACCAACCGTAGGCAATTTCGGTTGAAAATGTCTGCACCGTTGTAACAAAAACGGGAACAAGAATTTCACGAAAATTCGTTCAAAAGCCCAACTTCGCATCACCTGGGGGGCACCCCTTGTGGGTGCCGGTTCCTACGCTAGGAGCTGGCAGGTTCATCACCAAGTGATGTGAAGTTGTTCTTGACGGTGTTTTTGGTCATCCTGGTTTTGGTTTTTATCCCAACGGGATTTCAGTGATTAGCCCTGGGTCGCGGTTTTCCGCGCACCCAGGGAACTCTGCAAATTTTCCACGACACCGGAGTCGTAGTGGCTTCCTCTCAGGCGTGCGGAATGTAAATATCGGGAGTGATTCGCTCGTGAATATCCTTGCGAACGGTGGAGAATGCCGCTACGACCCCATTCGGGGTCGATTGCAATTCGCTCGTACCCCAGGTGCGCGAAGCGCGACCTGGGGCTAATGGCTGAAATCCCGTTGGGATAAAGAAAAACGCTCGACCCGCTGGAGGAAATTCCGGCGAAAGGGCTGTATTGCCGAAACTGAAACTGGAACACGGATGACGTGAAAATTCGATAAAAAGGCCAACTTCACGTCACTTGGGGGGCACCCTTTGTGGGTGCCGGTTCCTACGCCAGGAACAGGGAGGTTCATCCCAGGCACCCACAAGGGGTGCCCCTACGAAATCACTAGGGGACGCGGATCGCCTGCATTTTGAGTAGGAAATGTTCGAACGGTAAAAATAGCGCAACTTCAAAACTTGCGCGTTGGGCTAACGAAACGTATCAATTCACAACGATTAAAGCCCATAAACGGGCCGCACCACTTCGGTAGGATAGACTATTCGCAAGTCCGATGTTCCATCCAACTGAGGTGCGCTGATGGCAAAAATCAAAGCAGTCGATGCCAACGATTACATCGAGCCGGGGACGGGGCTACAGCTGATTTTTGGTTGGGTACTCATCTCGGCACTCGGGGTAATTTTGCTTCTTTCCACGTGTGGAGTTGGTGCGCTCGTCGCGGCAATCTTCTATTACACGAGACAGCGTATTGCCGAAGCGAACATCAAAGGCTCTGCGTTGCGGGTCGGCCCGAAACAGTTTCCGGACATTTACGAAATGGCGGAGGAGATCGCCGAATCGCTGGATATGGAGACGCCCGAAGTGTACATCCTCGAGTCGAACGTACAGAATGCGTTCGCGATCAAGTATGGCGGGAAGCGGTTCGTAATCCTCGTCGACGACGTGATTTTCGGTTGCCAGATGACGCAAAATATGGACTCGTTGCGGTTTATCATTGCGCATGAAATGGCGCATCATACACTCGGCCACACGAAATTAATCCGCTCGCAAATGCGTGCGGTTTACTTGCCGTTGTCGCGCCTCGACGAACTTTCGTGCGATGCGGTGGCCGCCGCGGTGGTGGGCAAAGAGGCCGCTGCCGACGCTCTGACGCTGCTCATCGTCGGCCCGCATTTGTACTCGCAAGTCAACCGGCCATCGCTCGAACGGCAGTCGATTCAAGTCGAAGAGAACAAATACACCAAGAAAGCCGAACGACAGCTAAATCACCCGCTCTTGCTACGCCGTCTGGCGCGGGTCATCCCAGACGAAGAAGCCGAAGTGATCGACGATTGACATCTTGCCCGATGATTTCTGGAGCATCTTGCGAATCGGTCGTTGACCGGGGCGGCTCGCTCGGGTTCAATGGTGTCGTCGGTCAACCCTCCTTCGTTCACTTTCGGAGTTTCACGCGATGTTCCTCTCATTTCGAAAATTGTCAGCGCTATTTGCAGCGGGTGCGATATTCTTGGTCGTGAATCCGGGACACGCGCAAGATGCCAAGCCGAACGATGCGGCCAAGCCGTTTCAGCGGATGGATACCGGGGCTAAGAAACTCCACGAAACGTTCCTCGAACGCGCGAAGAAAGGCGGCGTCGATGTGCTGTTCATCGGCGATTCGATCACGCAGGGTTGGGGCGGAAGCGGCAAAAAAGTCTGGGCCGAACGCTTCGACAAAATGAACGCCGCAAACTTCGGCATCGGAGGCGACCGCACGCAACACGTGCTCTGGCGGATCACCGAAGGCAAGGAACTCGAAGGCATCGACCCGAAGGTCATCGTCATGATGATCGGCACGAACAACTTCGGCAGCAACACGGCGGAGCAGATCGCGGAGGGCGTGAAAGTCATCGTCGGCGAGTTTCAGAAGCAGAAACCGAAGGCGAAGTTGCTGCTCCTCGGCGTGTTCCCACGCAGCGGCAAAAACCCGAAAGATTTCAAAGATCCGATGGTGGCCGCGAAAGACGAGCAGAACGCGAAGTCGAAGGGCGTCAACGACATCATCCGCAAGCTCGACGACGGCAAAACGGTGAAGTATCTGGACATCACCGAGAAGTTCCTCGACGACAAAGGCGGTTTGGCCAAGACGCTGATGCCGGACTTCCTGCACCTGTCGGAAAAGGGCTACACAATCTGGGCGGACGCGGTTCAGAAGCCGATTGAAGAACTGATGAAGCAGTAAAAAAAAGAAGCGGCCCGTCGAATCGGCGGGCCGCTTCGGTATCGCAACTATCGTGGACTACTTGTGTGCATCGTGGCAGGATTTGCACGATTTGCCGAACTTGGCTGTGGCGTCGTTAACCGCGTCTTTATCCTTCTTTTCTGCCGCTTCGCTGATCTCAGTCATCGTTTCGGCGAAACCCTTCGAGTGCGTGGCCCACGCATCGTTGTCGCCCTTTTTCGGCTTGTTCTTGCCGAGCGCTTCGCCGTACTCGGTAAGTTGTTTCGCCAGTTTCTGCGCGTCTTCCCACTTCTCGGCCTTTGCTGCGGCGCTAGTCTTGGCGACCATGCCCTCCTTACCGGGAACCTTCTTCATGATCTCTTTGATCGTGGGGTTCTTCTTGTCGTCCTTTTTCTTGTCGTCGGCGGCAAACGAGCCGACCGAGAACGCGGTGGCGAGAACACCCACCGCGAAACAAGCCACCAATCGACGAGCCAGCGAAATCATCTCTGCGATCTCCGAGATAGGAACGACATTCGACCGGCAGCGACCATCGACCGGTTCGGATGCAATATATCTCATTCCGAAACCGAGTGCGAAGAAAATTTCGATGAGAATGGCGAGGATGGTTCAAAGAGGGGCAGCTTCGAAACGCGTCGTACGATGATGGGTGCGGCACCAGAAGATGCGAAATTACTATCGACGGTGTTTTTGCTTCATCCTGTTTTGGATTCGTTTAGCCACGACGCGCAGGCTTTGCGTAGCGGAGCGCGTGGACTTCACCCATTTCCAGATCCTTGAACCGGGGTGAGGCGCACGCGCTCCGCTACGAGGACCTCCGTGTCGCGGCTCATTCCAAATTCCATCAAGACAAATCTTGACTCAGTGGATCGATTGCCAGTGGATGGCTTGAAATACCGTAACAGAAATAGGAACAAGACTTTCGCGGAGATTCGATAGAAAAACCAACTTCGCATCACTTTGGGGGTTTCCCTGGGTGCGCGGAAGCCGCGACCCAGGGCTTATGGCTAAGATACCCACGATCGACGACCTCGAACTGTAACGGTTACTCGCCGCGGAAAACGGATGAACGACACACCCCCTCTGAAAGTCTTCGTGACCGATTTCGATGGCACGCTGGCGGGGGAAGACTTTTACAACCTGTTCGTGTCGCGTTTGTATCCACGGGGTGCGCCCGATTATTGGTCCGAGTGCGTGGCTGGGCGGATTACGCACTTCGAAGCCCTTCGCAACATTTTCGCGTATGCGCCCGTGGGAGAAGCCGCGATCTGGAACTTGCTGAAAGACATGCGGTTGCCAGCTGATTTGCCGCAAAAGTTGGCGATGTTGCGCGAACGCGGTTGGCAGGTCGTCGTCGCGTCGGCTGGTTGTCGGTGGTACATCGAACGGCTGCTCGAAATGGCGGGTGTCAGCCTGCCGATTTACGCGAATGGCGGATGTATCATCGATAACCGGCTCGTGATGGAAATGCCCTCGGACCCGAAGTTTCGCGACGATTACGCGGGCATCGACAAAGCGAAGATCGTGCGGTCATTCGCGGCCGATGGCACGACCGTCGCGTTTGCCGGCGATGGCTCAACCGATGTCGCGCCCGCACTCGCCGTGCCTCCCACATTGCGGTTCGCACGCGGTTACCTGGCCGACGTTCTCAGACAGCGCCGCGAACCGTTCCAGCGATTTCAAAAGTGGGGCGACATCGCCGACGCGCTGGTGTAAGAAGTGTCACTTTCAACCGCTAGAAGTATAATGGCACGGTTCCCAACTCAATACACGAGGATCGCGTTCATGCGAATCTTGCTATCGGCGGCACTGCTGGCATTCGGGATCTCGGCCTGTTCGAGCGCCACAGAGAAAAAGGAAGCCGAGAAACCGGCAGCCGCCAAGAAACTCGGCATCGGCGATGCGGCCCCGGTACTCAAGGCGAGTCAGTGGCTGAAAGGCACCGAACTGAAAGGCTACGAACCGGGCAAAGTCACCATCGTAGACTTCTGGGCGACCTGGTGCGGGCCATGTATTTCGTCGATGCCGCACATGAGCGAACTCGCACAGGAGTACAAGGAAAAGGGCCTCGTCGTGGTTGCGGTCACGAACTTGGACGACCGCGGCAACACCCTCGAGAGCGTGAAGGAGTTCATTAAAAACAAGGCAGACAAGTTCGCATTTTCCTTCGCTTACAGCGATAACGAAGACAACTACGAAGCGTTCATGGCTGCATCGGGGCAGAACGGCATTCCGTGTTCGTTCGTGATCGATCAAGCGGGGAAGATCGCATTCATCGGCCACCCGAGCGAACTCGACGACATTTTGCCAGAGATTTTCGCAGGCACCTGGAAAGGCCAAGCGAGCGTCGATGCGATTCAGAAAGTGCAAGAGGAATTCGAAGCCCTGATTGGCCGAATCGAAACGGCTGTCGAGAAGGCGAACACAGCGAACGAAGGCAAAGACGAAAAAGTCGTCGACAAAGCGATTCGCGATGCCGTCGCCGTTGCGGCCACCGACGTGCTGAAGGAACTGCCCGCGTTCGAAAAGAAGAACCCGAATAAAGTCAAACAGACGATGTACACCGTCCAGAAAATCCAGCTGGCGATGCAAGCCCGCGATGTGGAAATCGCGAAGTCGCTCACCGAGCCGTTCTTCGCCAAAGCGGTCGAAAAGAAGGACAAAGGCACGATCAGCTTCGTCGCCCGGCTCTGGGGTTCGAAGGGCCTGAATCCGGATCGCAAGCACATCGAAATCGCCGCAAAAGCCGCCGACGAACTGC
>JAYSYI010000297.1:0-1648 GCA_043727665.1 Limnoglobus sp.
CCGCAATGGCGTACCTCGGCCGTTCACGATTTGACCGTCACGATTGACGATGAGCGTAGCTGGCAGAAGCTGCCGATATTGGCCGATGCACTCGAAGACGCCGGTTGCGATGACATCGAAATGCTAAATCATTGCCGTGCGGAACATGCGGTCCATCATCGTGGTTGTTGGGTGATCGACGCGATTCTCGGTCGAAAATAGCCTCTCATAATCGACGTAAGTCACAATTTCGGAGACGGCAAAACCGTGTTTTTTGCACTTTTTCGTTCTCAAAAAAGCACTTTGATATCGGATTTCACTGATTCAATTGAGGGCGGTTTGCCGTATCTTACTGTCGTTTGTTACGCCGAGGGGCATCGATTACGCATAAACCAAACATACCGACATGAAATCGACCGGATGCGACATAAAATCGACCAAAATGGAACCGAGATCGACCGGGAGCGACATGTTTCGGTCACTTTTTGCACGTCGCGAATTCTGACTTACGTCAAATCGCCAAAAACTTATTGACTTCGCGAAATCGTGTGTATCGAGCAAAATCGCGGGGCCTGAAATCGCGTTGTTGTCCGGTACTTCGAGCGCACGCGATTCGCTACCCAGAGCCTATGCGGCGCGGCTAAACGGGGATGGTGTTTACTTCTCGTCGAGGGCTTTGCGGACTTCGTCCTGGAACTCCTTGGCCACTGGTGTGGCGGGGCCTTCGAGGACTTTGAACTTGGCTTCGGGCGTTACGGTTTTCATTGGGTAGCAGTTCGACTTGTCGCAGACGTTCAGCCGAAACGACTTCAATGCTATCGCGATCTCGCCGGCTTTTGCCTTCGGCGAGACGACGGCTTTCCGTTCGTAAATCACTTCGTTGCGATAGATTCGCATCTCTTTGATGCCGAGTTCGGGTTCGGCTTTCGTGTCGAAGTCGATTGGGTCTTTCGTTTCGCCGACGAAGATCAAACCGGTGCCGTCGGCGAACGCGATTTTGTTGACCATGCCTGCCGCGTTCTTGTCTTCTTGCTTCAGCGGATAGGTGTAATAGCCGTCGTTGAGATGGACGAGCAATTTCAGCGTCACCGTTTCGCCCGGCTTGGCTTGCGCAGGTTCGATGGTCACTTCGAGTTTCTTCACGGCCTTGACGTACCAGGCGTCCTTGTCGGCTGCCGTCGCTGTTGTGAACGCCACGCACATCGCCACGATTGCCATCAGACGCGCCATAACGATCATCCTCGCAAAATTAAGATTTTTAACCGCGGAGTGCGCAGAGTACAGCAGAGTTCTTGAATTCGATCTCTGCGTTCTTTGCGCCTCAGCGGTTATACTCTTATCCGATGTTTTTACTTCTTCGGTTCGGTGGGGGGTAGCCATTCTTTTTGTGGCGGGGGTGGCAGCACGCCTTTTAGCGCCAACGTACTGACCTTTTTCGTGGCGAGATCGACGACGCGGATGCGGCTTGCGTTGGTGTCGGCCACGTAGACTTTGCCGTTCGCGAAGCTCAGCCCGGCGGGTTCGTTGAACAGCGGTCCCGCGAAGAAGCTGTCGGCCTCATCGCCACCGAGGAACGTCGTGCAGGTTCGCGTGTTCGGGTCGAGGAACTTCAACTTGCTGTTGTATGTGTCGGCGATAATCAGCTTGCCATCGTGGTAAATCACACCGA
>JAYSYI010000298.1:0-5271 GCA_043727665.1 Limnoglobus sp.
GCGATCCTGACCTTCGCGGGCATCTTCGTGATGCTGTTGACGATCGTGCTGAAAGGCTTCGACAGCGTCGGCATCGGCTTCCAGAACGTCCTTTCCAAAATCGACTTCCTGAGCCTCTGGCAAAGCGCACTCGCTGGCCAACTGCCACTCTCGACCGTGCTGGTGCAATTGTCGTTGGCGGTGTTTTGGCTGTTCCTAACGGTGAAGATTCTCGAAGCCCGCAAGTGGGGCTAAGCGACTTAGACGAACTCGACCAAGGATTTTCTCTCATGCCGACGCAGACCGAATCGTTTACTTCGCTGGTGGCCGAGCGCCGACCGACGTTCGCGGGGCTATTGCTCCTGATCGCGGCGTTGTTGGTCGTTCCGGCGGGGTATTACGCCAGGAAGGCCATCAAATCTTCGCCGAAAGTCGCGAAGGTAGAAGCGGTCGATCCGAGCCAGCCCGATACCAAACCACCCGAATTAGAATCGGTCGACCCGAATAAGATCGATCACGTTTTGATTGCGGCCGCGAGCGCCCTAGGGGCACTCTCCGCAGCCGGAGTGGGGTTGTGGTTCTTGTTCTCGCAACCGTCGATTAATGAGTTAGTGTCGCTGCGAAATGCGCGAATCGCGATCCTTGTAGCGGGAACGACGATTGGCACCGTGATGATGCTCCTCGGCTTCGCGCTGTTCGCGTCATGGTTCGGCAGCATGACCGACTGGATCGAAAAAGGCGAATCGAAACAAGCGCAATGGGTACTCGGGCCGGTGTTGATTTTCCTGATCGGTGCGGGCCTGGTGTTCGCTGCCGTGCAACCCGCGCGCAGCGAGGAACGCAACGACCCGATCTTGCGGAAATTCTCCTACGGCACCAATCTAATTCTGACGTGTCTGCTGCTCGTATTTGCGCTGCTCGTGGGGAATCTTTTCCTTTCGATCCGCCTGCCGAACAAGCTCGACACGACCGAATCGGGTTTCTACTCGCTCAGCGATGAGACGAAGAAATACATCGCGAGCCTCGATCAACCCGTAAAGGCGTACACGCTGCTCAGCGAAGAAATGGGTGGCTCACGCAACCCGATTCCCGCCGACACGCGCCGTCTGCTTGCGGCCTGCCAGGAAGTCAACCCGACGAAATTTCAGGTGAAGCCGCTCAACCCGGTTTTGAACAAGGAAGAACTCTCCGCGTTGAAGGCGAAGTATCCGCAGTTCGACCTCGACGACGTTGGCATTCTCATCACCGTTGGCGAAGACGAAAAACGCTCATCGTACATTCGCTACGACGACCTCGCCACATCGGCAGGTGAACGCGGTGCGGAGCGACAGACCATTTTCCAAGGCGAAGGCAAGCTGATACGCGAAGTGTTGTTCCTCACGGAAAGTAAAACGAAGCCCGTCGTGTACTTCACGCAAGGCAGTGGCGAACTCGAACTGACGCCCGCGCCGCAAGGGAACAACCGACTCGCTGCCGCGCCACGGCCTGCGACCGAACTCAAAGCGTTGCTCGAGAAGAACTACGTCGAAGTCAAGACGTGGACGCCGGACCTCAAAGACTCGAAAATCCCCGACGACGCCACGGCAGTGGTCATCGCCGACCCAAAGTCGACGATGTCGCCGGAAGGCGTTGCGAACATTCGCAAGTACATGACCGAACCGCGAGCCGACGGCAAAAAGGGTAAGCTGATCGTGCTCACCAGCCCGTACGCCAACACGACGGGCAAGGGCGTTGCCGATACGGGCCTTGAAGGATTACTCGCGGAATTTCAGGTGAAGTTGGGCAAAGAGTTCCTGCTCGGACGCCCCGCCCAGGGACTGAGTTACGCCGATGTGATTGCGGTGCCGAACCCCGATCTCGTTCGGTCGAACAACCCACTGGCGATGGCGTATCAACTCGACCAGAAGCCGTTGCTCCTCAGCGAGTGCCGCGAAATCGAGCCGGTCGATGCCGTGCCGGGCGCACCATCCGCGACGTTCAAAGCCGAGTGGTTGTTTGCCACGTATCCGCCGAACCGCATCACCTGGATCGACCCCGATACGGCGACGAACCCCGCGCAAACGCTCGCACTTTTAACGCAACCGGGTAACGAAGATCTCGTACGCAAAATGCAGCCGACGAACCGCGGTAGCCGTCTGATCGCGGCGATTGTCAGCGAAGGGCCGACGCCGCGGATGGTTGTTATCGGCTGCGGGGCGAGTTTTGGCGATGCCAGCGCCCGACGCCAGCGCGGCGTCGAACCGCCGACCGAACTCGTTGCCATTGCGCTGAACTGGTTGCGAGACCGGCCAACGGTAAATATCGCGAACAAGACGTACGGCAAATACACCATGTCCAAAACCGCCGATGGTTTTCGATTGTTTTGGCTTCCGTTCGGGTTGATCCTCGTCGCCGTCGTCGGTCTCGGCGCGAGCGTGTGGGTGATTCGGCGTAAATAACTCGGCGTAAGTAAAAAGGGCACCGCGATGAACTTCCGACTGACTTGGATCCTCTTCGGCGTGCTGATTCTCGCCGTCGCGGGGTTGCTCATCTCCACGATGAACGACGACAAACCGCCGCCCGATGCCGTGCTCCTCGACACCCTCACCGGGGTCAAGGAAGCCGACGTCGACCGCATCGAAATCGTACGCACCGAGCCAGCCGAACAGAAGCTGTTGTTCGTTCGCGCGGGTAAAGACAAATGGGAACTCAAGGAACCCGTGACGGCGAAAGTCGACTCGGCACAAGTCAACGCCATCGCGAATTCGCTGCTGAAATTGAAGCCGACGACGTACTCGGAAATCACGAGTAACCTGACGCTCCACGGCCTCGATAAGCCGACGATTTCCGTGACGTTTCATTCGGGCGAAAAGAAAACCGGCACGCTGAATATCGGCGATACGACGATTGGCAAAGACCGCGCCGTAACGTTCGTGACCACCGGCACGCGGCCGAAAGTCCCCGTGGCCGTGCGCCGTGGCGACCTCGAATCGCTATTCCGTGCAGGCACTTCGGACGGCAAAGCGTGGCAGATTGCGAAGGGGCTGACCGACTTCCGCCAGAAGCGCTTGATCGCCGCCGACATACGCGATGCGGCAACCGAACTCCAGTCGATTAAGATTAAAAAAGGCGACAAAGAAACTGTCCTGACACAATCATCTGCGGGCGAGTGGCGGTTCACGTCCCCCGAAGGTTACGGCCTCGCGGACACCGCCGGCGACCTCGAACCACGGCCCGAAACTTTCACCGGCGTTCGCCCGCTTCTGAACGCGCTCACTGCCATGCAAGTGACCGACGGCACCGACTTCATCGAGTCGCCGGAGCCACTCGAAAAATACGGCCTCAAGCCCGACGACAAAGAAACGATCCGCATCGAAC
Organism: Limnoglobus sp.; assembly: GCA_043727665.1. Lineage (GTDB taxonomy): Bacteria > Planctomycetota > Planctomycetia > Gemmatales > Gemmataceae > Limnoglobus. Next base: position 3,337 of record JAYSYI010000298.1, read on the forward strand.
TGACGCCGAAAGATGGCCCGCCGGAAGTGCTGTTCATCGGTAAAAAAGTCGATGACAAGCCGGGTAAACACTTTTGCCTCGTGGCCGGTGACCCGTGCGTCATGAAGGTGACGACGGACCGCACCGAAGCTCTCGCACGCATCGCCAACGACCCGTTCGATCTGCGCGATCGTACGCTCGTTTCCGACCTGAAGAAAGACGCAATCGACGCCATCGACATCACTGTTGGCACTTCGACCGTGAAGGCCCGCAAGGTGCCCATCGGCCCGATCAAGAAGTGGGTTCTCTACGGCGGCCCGTCCGATCCGCAGATCGCCGGGCCAGCGATTGACGACCTGATCGCCACGCTGACGAAGCCGCGTGCCGCGCGCGATATCCTGATTATGCCGAACGATGCCGCCTTCGCCGATGCGGAAAAGAAAGCCGAAATTCGACTCTGGATCGATGGCATCGAGAAGCCAACCGCACCGCCCGAAGCCGACAAACTGCCCGCCGACCCGAAGTTCAAAGGCGATAGCAAACCGACGCTGACGCTGTTGTTCGGCAAGAAGGAAGGCGATGTCGTCTTCGTTCGCAGGGCCAACGCCGATGGCGCGAAGTCCGATCTGAAACTGACTGACACCGTGTTGACACTCGCCACCCGCGACCGGCTGGCGTACCTCGATCCGAAGTTCAAATCGTTCGTTGCCGGCACCGCCAAGCAACTCGCGTTCAACAAGGGTGGCGAACAATTCGAGTTGAACCTCGATGCCGCAAAATCGACCTGGAGTTTCGACAAACCCGAGCGCCTCAAAGGGCAATCGGCCGACGCCGAGAAGCTGCGTAGCCTGATCGGCGTCGTGGCGACGCTGACGCCGGATCGCATCGTGGCGGAGAATCCGCCCGAGCCAGACCTCGCCCGCTACGGCCTCGGTGCCACTCCACGTATGAAAGTGGCGATCGGTTTGAACAACGAGAAAGACAAAGAGCGAACCTACGAATTCGGTAACGAAACCGACGACAAAACGCGGGTCTACATCCGTCAAACGGGACGCACTACCGTGATGACGATCCCCGTCGATAACTTCAACCGCTTCGCCGTCGATCTCCGCGACCCGACGATTTACACGCTCGATGTGGCGAAGGTAAAGGGCATCAAACTCCGCGGCTGGAAGCAACTCTTCGGCGGGCCGGTCGAGTACGCATTCGAGAAAAAGGGCAACGACTGGACGACGTTGAAATCTCCCGCCGCATTCGCCGTCGATGCCACAAAGCTCAATGCATTGCTCGGCGTGCTGACCGCGCCCCGTGCGGCCGCGTTCGTCGGCGGGGTCGCGAAACCGGAGCAAGGTTTCGACCTGAACACCGCCACGAACAGCCTCGAAATCACCATCGATATCGAAGGCGGTACGCCAATCGAGCTGACGCTCGGTAACGACACCGATGGCGGCGCGAACTACTTCGCGACCTGTTCCGCCCGCAAAGACGAGGTGCTCACCGTCTCGACGGTCGACTTCCGCACCTACCGCGAGAAGCCCGGTTCGCTTCAGAAATAGAGTGACACTTTGCCGATCCGCGTAAAAATTTGCGGCGTGACCACCCCCCCCGATGCTGCGTTTGCTGCCGAAGCCGGTGCGGACGCGATCGGCTTGAATTTCTACGCGAAGTCGTCGCGGTACCTCGACCCCCATGCCGCGGGGGCGATCCTTCGCGTGCTGTCGCCGTTCGTCGCCCCGGTGGGCGTATTCGTGGAAATGCCGTTGCGACGAGCGACCGCCATCGCGTTCCAACTCGGCTTGCGAAGCATTCAGACGTACGACGATTCGCCGCCAAACGATGACAGTTTCCCGTTCGCGCACCTCCCCGCATTTCGCGTCAAAGATGCCGCCTCACTCGTTGCGATTCACGCATTCATTGCGCAGATGCGCGAACGCGGCCACACGCCCTCGGCGGTGC
>JAYSYI010000299.1:0-1639 GCA_043727665.1 Limnoglobus sp.
TCGTCGTCGTAACCCACGATCGAATCTCGAGATACGGCTAAGACCTCCGAAACAGATCCGTAATTTGCGATCAAAAGCGAGCCTATTGAGACGAAAAAAAACGAGAAACACGGTTTTGGAACTTTCGCAATTGGGACTTACGTCGATTCCGAACGGTCATTTTGCGTAAATCGTGTCAAAATCGGACCAGAAACCGGGATAGGTTTTGGCCACACACGCAGGGTTGCGAATAGTCGTATCGGGGACTTTGCGAGCGATCAGCGCGAAGCTCATGGCCATGCGGTGATCGTTGTAGGTATCGACCGCACAGCCCGTCATCTTCGCGATTGGCACCGGGTGGATCGTCAGGCCGTCATCGCGTTCTTCGACAATCACGCCAAATTTACGCAGTTCGATGGCCACCGCCGCGATGCGATCCGTTTCCTTGTGGCGAATATGCGCGACGTTGCGGATCGTCGTTGGTCCTTCCGCAAAGCACGCCACCGCAGCTAGCGTCATGACGGTATCGCTGATGTCGTTCATATCGACATCGACGCCACGAAGTGTGCCCGCATCGCGTCGAAGAAGCATGTCGCAACCCTGCCGTTCCAGCGTACACCCCATCTGTTCGAGTACATGCGCAAAGCGGATATCGCCTTGCAAACTGAGGTCGGGCAGGTTTCGTACGCGAATTTGTCCGCCGTGAATGGCCGCAGCCGCAAAGAAGTAACTCGCCGACGACGCATCGGGTTCGATGGCATACGTGAGCGGCGGGCGATTCGCTGCGGTGTACGCAATCGGTTCGACGCGATACGCATTATCGGATTTCAAATGCTCAAAGTTCCCGCCCCAACTCGTTAGCATTCTCAGTGTCATGTCCACGTAAGGCACCGAGACGAGTTCGCCCGTCACGGCCACATCGATCGTGCGGCCCGCGAACGGCGCGGCGAGTAGCAACCCGCTAAGGAATTGGCTAGAAATCGAGCCACGAACTGCCACGCGGTTCGTTTTCCAACCGTCGGCGTGAATCGTCACAGGTGGGCATCCGGTGCCGTTCGTGCTGATCGCGGTGATGCCTAAATCGTGTAACGCGCTCAGTAAATCCTGGATCGGTCGCTCGCGCATTCGCGGCACGCCATCGAGTTCGTATTGCCCCTGCCCGAGGCCAAGCATCGCCGTAAGGAAGCGTACCGTCGTTCCCGAATTGCCGACGAATAACTTCGCCTCCTTCGCAGGAATAATGCGGCCAGTCGTGTTCTTCGCAAAATCGATTCGGCCGCGCGGCCAGTCGGCTGTTACCCCAAAACCGAGTTGCGTGAGGCAATCGACCATCACCTCGGTGTCTTCGCTTTGCAATGCGCCCGTCAGTTCGCAACCCGATTCTTGGCTCGCCAGTGCAGCCAAAACGAGCACGCGGTTCGTGATACTCTTGCTCCCCGGTACCGTCACCGTGGCATCGATCCGGCCATCGCGAGTAGCCAACACCAACTCGGCGGGGTAAGTGTGCGAGTTCATATGCACCTTCAATACGTCACGCGGATAAGGAACAAACCGCCCGGTGGGGCCGTGGGGCCAGCGATGCCGCGATCCATGCCGTCGATGACCGTTTGCATGTACTCTTCGGGCCAATAACCGCGACCGATCTGGTACAGCGTCCCCG
>JAYSYI010000300.1:0-1636 GCA_043727665.1 Limnoglobus sp.
ATCGAGGCCGTTTCGCAACGATACGAAGCCGCTCGTGAAACCGAACCGCATCGCGAATCGGGCGATGGCGATCCGATTGCTGAACGATCCGTCGCCGCACATTGCCCGCGAAAGCATTGCGATTCTTGCCGATGAACCGCATCCCGAAAACATCGCGCCGTTGCTCAAACTCATCTCGAAGATTCCTGCCGATGATGTCTCGCTAAGGCACGCCGCACGTATCGCGCTGCGGAACGCACTGGCGACGGATGAGTCGCAGGCGGAACTCGTTTGGCTGTTGAAAAAGCACATTCCTACCCATGATGCGAGTGCGAAGGTTCTCGACGATGTCTTCCTCGGCGTGCCGTCGGCGTATGCTGCGTGGTGGCATTCCGAACGGGCGAAAGCGAACGCGCTCGACCCGGCCACCGCGACTCGTGCGGTCGAACACGTCATGCGTTACGGATGCGATTGTCACCGGCAAGTCGCGTGGCAAGCGGCACTCGATTCGCCCGACTCGAACGTCAAGATCGCGTTACTGCAAGCGATGCAACGCGGGATTCAGATTGCCGGCGCGAAGTTCGTGCCCAATCCATCGGCGAAACTGCGGCAACAAATCCTAACGGGGCTGGAATCGACCGACGATCGCGTCGTCGTGCAGAGCCTGCAACTGGCGACGACAATCAACGCCGATGTCACGAAAACCGCACTCGCACTACTGACCAATCCGGCACGTTCCGAAGCGATGCGATTGACCGCGCTGGAGATGCTCGAAAAGGAACCGCTCGAGAAGATTCTGCCCGTTTACAGGCTATTCATTAAAGATTCGAATGCACTTTCTTTGTTGCGCGAGAAGGCGGTGATGGGCTTGATTCGATCGCAACTACCGGAAGATCAATTCCTGATCATCGGGCTGTTGAAGACCGCACCGTATCGCCAGTGCGTCGCGATTGCCGAAGGGTTATCGCGCACGATGGTCGGTTCGATACGCCTTCTGGATGCAGTGAAAGCGGGTAACGCCAGCGCACGCTTGCTGCAAGAAAAGCCCGTCCTCGAACGGCTTCAGGCGACGAACCCCATGAACTGGCAAGCGACCGTCAAGGATCTGACGGCGGGGATACCGAGTGCCGACGCGCGGCTGGCGGGCATCATCAAAGAGCGCGGCACCGGCTACAAGACCGCGAAGACCGACATGGCCGAAGGCAAAACCCTGTTCACGACCAACTGCGCGAATTGCCACCAACTCGGCGGGCAGGGCGCGAAGGTCGGCCCGCAACTCGATGGCATCGGCAACCGTGGCATCGAGCGGCTGCTCGAAGACGTTCTCGACCCCAACCGCAACGTCGATCACGCTTTCCACACGACGATTCTCGACATGAAAGACGGCCGCACGCTAACAGGGCTGCTGCGCGTCGAAGGCAAGGTGTTCATCATCATCGATTCGCTGGCAAAAGAAGTGCGGGTGAGCATCGACGACGTGGAAAAGAAGCGAACCTCGCCGCAATCGCCAATGCCCGCCGACGTCAGCGAAAAGCTCAAACCGCAAGAGTTCTACCACCTGATGGCGTACCTGCTCGATCAGCGAGCGAAGTAGATTCAATTTAACGCCAACTGGTTGAACTGCAGCGAATTACAGAATGGAACATATGCAGGACAA
>JAYSYI010000301.1:0-1632 GCA_043727665.1 Limnoglobus sp.
ACGTCGTACAGGCCGGGGTATTCGTTGCCGAGGATGCCCGTGACACCGGCGACGCGGGTCGAGAGAATTGGCACATCGCAAGCGAGCGCTTCGGAGACGACGCTCGGGCCGCCTTCGCTTTTCGATGTGATGACGAGCAGTCGACAGCGTGCCATCGCGCGGATTGCTTTGTGCCGCGGCAGTTCGCCGAACCAGCGATATCGCGGCACCGCACGCATCTGGTCGATCGCTTGCAAACGCATGTCCGGCGTCAAGATTCCGCCAAAATGCTGACCGCGAATCCTGGACTCGGCGGGCAACAATTGCAACGCCTGTGACAGCAAGAATGGATCTTTGACATCGCGCAGGTGGCCAATCACGCACACGTCGAAAGTGCCTTCGAGTGGCAATGGCAGCAGTCGCGGCGCGACGAACGATTGTTCGATGATGCGCACTTTCGAACGCACATTTTTGGGCAGCACGCACGCCGTCGCGCTCTGGAGCGTAATCACGCGATCGCTCCGTTCGAGGCACTTGCGAAAGACCGTTGGGTCGCCCGAGACATCGGTACCCGTAATCGCCACCGCGACGCGACACTGCGCGTGCATCGTACGATAGCGCTCAACGCTGGCGAACGACTTCACGGCATGGAGTGCAATGAGCGCATCGCATTTCTCGCGGCGATATTCGTTCAAAATGACGGTCGAGTAACCGAGTTCGCGAAACATCTTGGCCCAGCGAATCGCCGTAATGCGATTGCCCAACCGCGACCGCGGTGGTGCCGGCGTGACGACTCAGATACGTGGCATACGGCGATTCCTTCATGAGCGTGAGAGCTGACAATTCGCTGATTATACCGGATCGTCTGACAGCGGGCGCAACATACCACCTTGCGAAAACCGGTCGATGCGGCAATTATGGATAAGTTACACCTCTGGATCGACGGCGATAAATCCAGAACGAGGAAGTCATCATGACTCGATGGGCAGCGATCCAATATCGCGATTTCTGGGACCAACCTCTGATATTCATCCTCAACGATGGCGGACGGACATTTTTGTTCGACTGCCCATTCGATGACACGACGGAAGACTACCTCGATGCGTACCAAGTCCACTTGGTGCCCGATTTGCACGAAAACGATCTGAGCGGTTCTTGGGCGGATTTGTACCAGAAATCTCTCGCGGAACTCGGGACAGTGCCAATTGCCGATGTGAAGTTCGACCCGACGAAACGACTATTCGCGGATGCTTCAATCCTCGATCGTTTGACGGCATCGGTGATCGCGAAGCAAACCGTCAGCAAAGTTCAGTAACTGCGAATCGCCTGCTCCCAAGTTCGATCCTACCTTGCGAAAAGCGGTCGATGCGGCCATTGTGGACTCGCTGATACCGGAATCGGCTCCGGTTCGGTGAGACTTTCCATCAATTAGGAACCGCATGGCTGCGGCCTCACGTATTCTTGGCATCGACCCCGGCTTGCAAGTCGTCGGCTATGCTGTACTCGAATCGGCGACGAGCGGGGCGCAACTCTGCGAGGCGGGGGTGATTCGTACCGCCGATGGCCGCAACCCTCCCGACATGGCAAAGCGGCTCAAGGTGATTTACGATTCAATTGTGGAAATTTTCGAGCAGTGGAAGCCGAACATCATCG
>JAYSYI010000302.1:0-5217 GCA_043727665.1 Limnoglobus sp.
CATAAAATTTATATCAGGATGCCATTGAGTTGCAAAGCTCTCGCCGATCACGAAACGCCCTGTCCACTACGGCGAAGTCCACGCCTCGCTGTACCACCACTTCGGCATCGACCCGCACGCCGTCACGCTCCCTGATCTCTCCGGTCGGCCAAACTTCCTAGTGGACGATTGGAAAGCCATGCCCGAACTGATGTAAACCATCGACTTTAACTCTCGCGACATTCGCAATATCACCGACACATCGAGCCCGCGCTTCGCTCCGAAGACTACGCGGCGCGGCTAAACGTGGAAAAGCCGCAATCGATCTCAATTACGTCAGCACGCCTTGCCCAAACTCCCGATTGCGAGGGATGTCGTTCGTTGCAATCGGAGTAAGTCTGCAATCAGGCTTGGGCGTTTCGCCATTGCGAGTAGCAGTTTGCCGATGCGGACGTGGCCGTTGGGGGCGATTTGTTCCAGTTCGATGGGTAGGCTATCGGTTGCGGTGTCGCTAATCGCTTTGATGGCCGCGAAGGGAATGTTGTGTTCGGCGCAGATCGCGGCGATGCTGGCCGCTTCCATGTCGACGATGTCTGCGGCGTGTTCGATGTGCAATCTCCGTTTTTCTTCGACCGACGACACGATGCGATTCACCGAGAGTAATCGGCCGGTTGCGGGCAACGCAATCGGCTCGCACTTCCAGAATTGACGATCCGCTGTCACCACTTCGCTCGGCACGACGAGATCGCCGACGTTCAAGCCATCGCGTAGGCCACCGCAGATACCCACGGAAACAATCAACGATGGATGGGGCGAGTCACGCAGTAGGCGTTCGGTGTTCGCGCGAGCTGCATCCGGCCCCATGCCGATGACTTCGATGCGAACATCCGCACGGCGAATGCCGCGCGTTTCCCGCTTTAACGCGAACAGATACCACACCAGTGATAGGCTTACGTCAGTTGCCATTTCAGCATTTTCCAGCTGTCGCTGATGCGGGAATTGACGCCGAGTGCGGCGGCGACTTCATAGCCGCTGTGCATCATGCAGTGCTCGCAGCGTGGGTCTTTGCCGTAACCGTAGCTGCTCCAATCGGTGTCGTTCATCAGGCCGTCGAAGCTCTCGTGGTGCGTATCCGTAATCAGATAGCACGGCCCTTTCCAGCCTTTGACGTTGCGAGTCGGGCTGGCCCACGCGGCGCACGTCAGTTCGCGCTTGCCTTGCAGAAACTCCTTGTACACCGGCGACGTGTTCATTTTATACTTGCGAAACAGGCCATCCGCCTGGTTGAACTTCTCCATGATCTGCTGACGGGTGAGGTAAATTTCAGCCGCGCCGTCGGGGTTGGTGCTGCACACGGCTGCGTAACCGTAGGCGGGCGACAGCATGAAGCCATCGACGCCGAGTTTCGTCAAGTAGGCGTAAAGCTCGTCCAGTTCCGCCATGTTCGTTTCTTTGTAAACCGTCGTGTTCGTGCAAACGAGGTGCCCGGCCGCCTTCGCCGCCTTGATACCTTCGATCGCTTCCTTGAACACGCCCTTGCGCTCGACGGCGATGTCGTGCGATTCTTCGAGGCCATCGATGTGGATGTTGAAAAACATCCGGCTCGTCGGGCGGAACAGGTGCAGTTTCTTGCGGAGGAACACGCCGTTGGTGCAGAGGTAAATGTGCTTGCGGCGCTTCAAAATGCCGCGAACGAGTTCGCCGATCTCGGGGTAAATCAGCGGTTCACCGCCGCAGATGCTGACGATCGGCGCGCCGGCTTCCTCGACCGATTCCAGGCACTCGGCCACCGAGAGTTTTTCCTTGATCGTCGATTCGTACTCGCGGATGCGGCCACAACCGGTACACGTGAGGTTGCAGGCGTGAAGCGGTTCGAGCATCATCACCAGCGGGAAACGCTTTACTCGCTTCAGCTTCTTCGTCACCATGTAACCCGCCATGTCGGCGGTCAGGCTCAGTGGGAATCGCATGTCGTCTCCGTGTAGGTTCGTCGCAGGTTACCGGTCGTTCGTCAGATGGTTTTGCAGTTCGCGCGGTCGTCGTTTGGCGGCGCGAGCGTGGGTTTCGTGCGCGTCGAGGTAGCGTCCGAGCGCCATGAGCGGGAAGTACAGCGGGTACATGTGGTACTTCAAGTAGAAGACTTTGGGGAAGCCGGTGCCGGTGAACGGGCGTTCGGGCCAACTGCCGTTGGCGTCGTGATTGCCGACGAGATATTCGACACCCGCGCACACTTCCGGCCCCTCGCCTTCACCTGCCGAAATCAACCCGAGGATCGCCCACGATGTCTGCGATGCGGTCGATTCGCCCTGCCCCGCGAGGCGTGGTTCGTCGTAACTGCCGCAGCTTTCGCCCCAACCGCCATCGGCATTTTGCGCGACTTTTAGCCAACGCACCGCACGGCGCACGGCAGGCGTGGTCATGTCGAAGTGAACGGCAGCCAGCCCGACGAGCACCTGCCACGTGCCGTAGATGTAGTTCACGCCCCAACGACCGAACCACGAACCATCCATTTCTTGCGTTCGCAAAATGAACGCAATCGCGGCATCGACGTGTGGCTCACCGACACGGGCACCGTAGTGCGACAGGCTCTCGAGGATGCGGGCGGTAATGTCCGGGCAACTCGGGTCGAGCATCGCGTTGTGGTCCGCGAACGGGATCTTCGTCAGGATTTCCTTGTTGATGTTGCGGTCGAACGCCGCCCAACCGCCGTCGTCGTTCTGCATCGCGTGCAGCCAGTCGATCGCACGGCGAACCGCCGGAACGTTGATGTGGCCGGTTTTTGCCAACGCGATCAGCACCATCGAAGTGTCGTCGGTATCGGGATAAAAGGCGTTGCGATACTCGAAGAACCAGCCACCGGGCGCGACCGGCTTCGCGGACTTCGTCCAATCACCCGGCGTGCGGACTTCCTTGGCGAGTAGCCAATCGATGGCCGTAACCGATTCGCTCGCATCGGGTAACAGTCCCGCGTCCGTCGCGCCGATCAGCGACAGGGCCGTGTCCCAAACGGGCGACAGGCATGGCTGTAGCCGCAGCGTTTCGCCGTCGTCGATACCCAAATTTTCGAGTTGCTTCATCGCCCAACGAAATTCCGCATCGTCTTCGCGAATACCGAGGCACTTCAACACGATGACGGTAAAGACCATCGGCGGGTAGATCGCGCCGAGGCCATCGCTGTTGTGGAATCGCTCGCGCATCCACGCGATCGCCTTGCGCGAGGCCATACGGCGGAACGGCGTCAAGTGGCAACGCTCGACGAGTTTGAGTCCCGCGTCAATCCTCAAAAACAGGTTCGCCCACGAGAACCGCGCCGGTTTCACCGCAGGTTTCCACGGCGTCGCTGGGTCGGCGAGGAACAGTTCGCGGATGCCCATCGATTCTGTCAGTTCCCGCACCGGCTTGTATGCATTCACAACCGCGAGCGGCACGACAATCGTGCGGCTCCACGCGGACATCGCGTAAATGTTGAAGTAAAACCAGCGCGGCAACAGCATCATCTCGACGGGAACCGTCGGGCAATTCGCGTACGGAATTTGCCCGAGCAGGGCAAAGTAGAACCGCGTGAAGCTGTTCGCGACCGCCGCACCGCCAAGGTGGCGAATACACTCTGCCGCGCGGAGCATCAGCGGCTCATCCGCCCTGTGGCCCGCGATCTTCAGCGCGAAATATGCCTTCGCGGACACGCTCACTTCCGCCGGCCCACCGGGATAGTTCGGCCACCCGCCATCGGGCAATTGTTTCCGCAACAAATACTTCGCGAGTTTCGGAATCTGTGGGTCAGATTCTTTTCCCAGATATGCGAGAAGCAGCACGTATTCCGATTCGAGAATTGTGTCGCCTTCGAGTTCGCCGACCCAGTGACCATCGCGACATTGCAGAGAAATTAGATGGTTCCGGCCGCGATCGAGGCTCTCGCGGACGACCTCCCGCAATGCTTCATTGCGGGGTGTATCGATTGTATGCTGCGTATGGGGAGCCACGGGAATCCTTTCCGAACGCAACGCTTGAAAAATCGCTACGTGCTTTCACGGTACGGAAAGCGACGCGAATAGCCCACCTATCGCACGGGATACGCATGTATTTGCATTTTGTGTCAATCCACCCAGATTACGCAGCCGCGACAGTGTGCCGAAATCGGGTAGCAAACGTCGATTGACACGACGACACGTTACGGCTAACAGCACACAAAATAGAGGATGCCGTACGTGTGTGGTTATTTGTTTCGAATTGCCATCGCGTGCAGCTTACTGTTCGCTTCGCTCGCATCGGCCCAAGCGCCGGTGACGGCTGTCGAACCCGCCGATAGAGATCCCAACAAGACCGATTCGGCGGAAGCGTGGTATAACATCCACGGCCAGACGACGCTGATTCCGCAGGGGAATCTGCCATTTCGGTCGCCGTATCAGGGTGCGTTCAGCCTGGACCCGAGCCGAAAATATCGGGCAACCGCCACGACGACGCTCTTCTTGGCCGCAAGGCCGTTCGCCAATAGCGAGATCATTTTCAACCCCGAACTGTCCGCAGGTGGCGGCATCGGGAACCCGCTCAACGGTTCGGTCGGCTTCGGCGGTTTCCCAAACGGCGAAGCCACTCGAACCGGTGCTCCACAACCGACGCCGTACGTGGCCCGATTACTTTGGAAGCAGACGATCGGCCTCGGTGGCGAACAGGAGAAGATCGACGAAGGCCCAAACGAACTCGGCGGGATGGTCGATGTCAATCGGATCACGATCCGAATCGGCAAGATGGCGGCCGGCGACCTCTTCGACGACAACGCCTACAGCCACGACCCACGTACGCAGTTCTTGAACTGGGGCCTGATGTATAACGGGGCCTGGGACTACCCCGCCAACGTGCGCGGCTACACCTACGGCGGCGGCATCGAGTGGAACCTCAAGGATTATTCGTTCCGTTATGGCATCTTTGCCGAACCCGCATCCGCCAACGGGGCGGCGTTCGATCCGCATATCTTGCGCGCGAACGGCAACACCTTCGAGGTCGAGCGACGCTACAAAATCGCCGACCGCTCTGGCTCGACATCGCTACTCGGATACTTCAACAATGCCCGCATGGGCAGTTACCGCCTTGCGTTGCAAACGACGGGCACCCCGGACATTACTTCGACGCGCGACTATCGCACCAAATACGGTTTTGGCCTGAATACCGAGCAAGAACTGACCGATGATCTCGGGTTGTTCGGGCGAATTGGCTGGAACGACGGCCAAACGGAAACGTGGG
>JAYSYI010000303.1:0-5208 GCA_043727665.1 Limnoglobus sp.
TCGGCACGCGGTTCGTCGCGATACTGAAATGTCGCCGCGTAGTTCCCGTCGATCACCGTCATGCACTCGAGACCACCGGAAAGTGGCGGCAAGGAATCGGCCACCGCAGGCGATTGTGCGACGAGCTTTTTGCGGCTCGTGACTTGCACGACTTTGCCGCCGATGTTGCCGCGCAATCCGTCGCCTGGGCGCTCGCTGACCTCGCTCGCTTCGGCGAGTTTCAGCCCCGCCTCGCTTGCCGCAATAATCGTCGCCGCCGCTAGTGGATGCCGCGAGTATCGCTCCAAACTCGCCACTGCGGCCAGCACTTCGTCTTTGCTAAAACCCTTGCCAAGAAGCACTTCGGTGAGTTTCGGATGCCCGTACGTGAGTGTCCCCGTTTTGTCGAAGATGGCGGTTTTGCACGTGTCGATCTTTTCGAGAACGGCCGGGTCTTTGATGATGATGCCACGCCGTGCTGCGAGCGAAACCGAGCCGATAATCGCGACGGGAATGCCGATGAGCAGCGGGCACGGTGTGGCCACGACCAACACGCCGAGGAAGCGTAGCGCATCGCCACTGGCCGCCCACGCCATTAGCGCGATCGCCACCGCGACCGGCGTGTAAATCGCGCCGAGTTGATCGCCGAGACGCCGTAGCGCCGGTCGTCGCTGTTCCGAGTCGCGCATCACTTGCATGATCTTGGCGTACCGCGAATCGACCGCCGTTTTCTCCGCGAGAATCGTCAGCGCGCCATCGCCGTTGATCGCACCCGACATCACCGTGGAACCGACCGCCTTCGACAAAACGTACGGCTCACCGGTGAGGTACGATTCGTCCATCGTGCTGTGTCCTTCGACGACGATGGCATCGACGGGGCACGTTTCATGCGGGAAAACAATGAGCGAATCGCCAACTGCGACTTCGTCCAAAGGGATGTCGCCGACCGTGCCGCCCTGCTTGCGGTGGGCTTTTGAAGGCATCCGCTTCGCCAGTGCCTGCAATGCCGAAGACGCCCGGCGCACCGCGTAATTTTCGAGTGCCTGCCCACCCGAAAGCATGAGCACAACGAGCGTACCGGCGAGGTATTCTTCGAGCAGCACCGCCGTAACGATGGAAATGCCCGCAAGCAGATCCGAACTGAAATCGAAGCGAATCAGCCGTATCAACAGGCCCGCAACGAGCGGAATGCCACCGACGACGAGCGCGACGAGCAGCGGAATCGCGGGCCATCGCACCCCGAATAATGTGCCTTCGAATGCGAACGCAAATCGCAACAACAAGTGGAGCGCGATTGCTACAATCGCAATCGCGGCAATAATGAGTTCTCGCGAGACGAGTGGCTGTGTTTGGGGTGCAGGTCGGTCCATGCTAGCTTTCGTATGTGACATGCAAACTGACAACAACGATCCTTCACGATATGCCCAATAACTTAGCGAAATAATCCGTCACGGCATTGCTGACAGGAATAGTTGGTGAGCGCTCGGTAGAATGTGCTTGCGCTGAGTTCTTTAGTTCCTGCGAGGTTCCGCACAATGCGACTTTCGATGTTACTCGGCTGCCTGGCGTTGGCGTTCAACCCGGCACTTGCGCCCGCACAGGATGCCGCCAAGGCGTTGAAACTCCGCTGGTATGGCCAGTCGTATTTTCAACTCGAGACGCTGGCCGGGAAGAAGATTGTGTTCGATCCGCACGCGATTCCGGAGTTCGGTAGGCCCATCGTTTCTGCCGATATCATCCTCTGTTCGCACTTACACAACGACCACGCGCAACCCGAGTTGGTTGAAGGTTACAAGACTGCCCGCACGCTGTTTGGGCTTAAGGAAATCAAAGGCCGCACGCCAGACTGGGTGCGAATCGACGAGAAAATCGGCGCGATCGCGATCCGCACCGTGGGCACGTATCACGATGCCGAGAACGGTATGGCCAAGGGGAAGAACACGATCTTCATCGTGCAAGTCGACGGCCTCACCTTCTGCCACCTCGGCGATTTGGGCCACGAACTGAGCGAGGACCAGGTGAAAGCGGTCGGCAAAATCGACGTGCTGATGATCCCGATCGGTGGCACCTACACGATCAACGGCGATCAAGCGAAGAAGGTCGTCGCCGCACTGAAACCCCGGTTGTTCATCGTGCCAATGCACTATGGAGTTCCCGGCTACGACGACCTCAACGGCCCCGAAGAGTTCCTCGATGGCTTGAAAACCGTCAAACGCACCCCGCTCAGCAACGAGTTGGTCATATCGCCCGACGCCAAAGTCGACGAACCGACGGTAGTATTACCGAGTTGGAAATCGCCAGGACTCGGGCAACCGAAGAAGTAAATTCAAAGGATTCGAAATGGACTCGTTTCTGGCCATTCTGCAAAAATACGCCGCATTCGATGGACGCGCACGACGCAAAGAATACTGGATGTTCATGCTGTTCATAATTATCATGAGCATTGTCGGTATTGCGATCGATTCCGTTGCGAAATTGCCTGAATTGATCGAAGGTTACGGTGCCGTATTCACAATCTTCAATTTAGTAGTCGCGTTGCCAGTTTGCGCAATTTCCACTCGTAGACTTCACGACACGAACCGTAGCGAATCCGTGTTACTCGTTATCTTCATTCCGATTATTGGATTCATCATTTACATAATATTGATGGCGCGAGCCGGCGATCCATCCGCTAATAAATACGGACCGGACCCCAAATTGGTTTAACTCACGTTAGCGAGGTATGTTATTGTTTTTGCGATGGCGTGTAAATCCAGTGGGTTACCCTCGTTGGCGCGTTTTGAAGTTGCGCTATATTTAGGAGTTCCAACATTTCTCACTTAAAATACAGGCGATTCGCATCTCGGAGGATTTCGTAGGGGCACCCGTAGTGGGTGCCTGGGATGAACCGGCACCCACTACGGGTGCCCCTACATTCGAAGTGCGCAACTTCAAAAACTGTCGCGCTGGCGAGTCGGGATACAAAGTGAATCGGGCATCGGCACAATACTTGCTTCGTTTTCGGTCATGCTTTCGTCGCGAAGAGACGCACTCTTCGGGAAATTTCCACGATTGTCACATAAACGAGGTGATCCGCCATGTTCGAGTTGTTGCGAAGTCAATCTAAAAGCGCGAGCGGAGCCATCCTCTACGTCACCATTGGCACGTTGCTGATGATTTGGTCGGGTCTTTGGTACTTCTACTTCCTACGGCCCGACCCGAATCCACCGGCATGGCAGAGCTTCACTTGTATGGGCACAATTCTCTCGGGATTCGCCATTGCTGCAATCGGCCTTATGTTCGGCTTGATCGGTCGCGGTGCCAAAGCCGCCGACACGACCGTCGGCGTAGCTGCGGCACCCGCGATTGTTGCACCGACCCCCGTCGTGGACCCTGCTGGCGTAGCGACACCTGGCGTCACGACACTTGGCGTGGGTTCTGCGCCAGTGGCCACCGCTCCGGCTCAGCAACCGCTTCTCCGTTAGATGATGCCCTTCACCACGTCGCCACGGCTCGCGGGTAGTGGCCGGCCTTGGGCATCGCGAATTTCAGATGCCGGATCGATGCCGAGCGCGTGCAAGATCGTTGCGGTTAGGTCTTGCGGCGTGACTTTGCCTTCCTTTGGGTATGCACCGATGGCGTCCGATGCCCCGTACGCCTGCCCGCCTTTGATGCCGCCGCCGGCGAGTGCCACCGAGAAAACGTGCCCCCAATGGTCGCGGCCGCCGCGACCATTGAAACGCGGTGTGCGGCCAAATTCCGACATACACACCACGAGCGTTTCGTCTAGCAACCCGCGTTCGTCGAGGTCGTTCACGAGCGACGAAAACGATTGATCGAGCGTCGGGGCTAACACCGTTTTCAGGCGTGCATTTTCCTGCGCGTGCGTGTCCCAACACGGCGCATCCGATGGCTCTTCCGGCCCGCGAAACCAGTTCACTTGCACCAGCGACACGCCCGCTTCGATGAGCCGACGCGCGAGCAAACAGCTTTGGCCGAAGTGGTGGCGGCCGTAACGATCGCGTATGCCGACCGATTCGCGGTTGAGATCGTACGCCATGCGTGCTTGCGGGGAACCGAGCAAATCGAACGCTTGCGTCGTGTGGCGATCGTACTGCCCGATGGGGCCGGCGGTGGTGGCGAGGCTGCGGTCAAAGCGTTGCAGTAAGTCGCGGCGATCGCTGAGGCGGCCGAGTGGGACGTCGGCCATCAGCGTGAATTCGGGGATGCGGAACTGCGGCGAGGCGGGTTCGCAGCGGAAGAGCCACGGGTCGCTAGCACGGCCGAGGAACCCGGCATCTTGCCCCGGCCAGACGGAATTATCGGTGTTGAAAATATGCATCGGCAGCCGCACCGCACCCGGCATTCCGTGCTTGTCCCCCGCGATTCGCCGCACCAAACTCGCCAGTGTCGGCCAGTCGTTGGGCGGGCCGGGGTTGACGTTCTCCGCGTTCATCGGCGCGTGCGGCACACCGGTTAGCATGTAATATCCACTCGACGAATGCGCGTTGTCGCCAGTGGACATCGCGCGCACGAAACAGAGTTTGTCGGCCTGTTGCGCGAGTTTCGGAAACAGCGAGCAGATGTGAACGCCGGGCACATTCGTCGCGATCGGGCCGAACTCGCCGCGAATCGTTTCGAGTGCATCGGGCTTCGGATCCCATGTCGAATGTTGCGGTGGACCGCCGAGCATAAATAGCACGATGCAATTCTTCGCACGTTTGGTAGTACCCTGCGAACTCGCTTGAATTCGGTTTAACGTGGGTAATGACAGCCCGAGCGCGGCGAGGCCACCGGCACGGAAGACTTCACGGCGAGAAACACCATCGCAAAGCGATGCAGACGATTCGCGGATGCTGAGCATAGCCATCCTCCGGACGATAGGGAGAGCATTTCGGCGGGTAGAAAGAGCGTAACCGAAATCCGCACGGTAGGCAAGCGTGCGAAACGGTTCGTGTTAGCAGTGTCGCGATCCTCACGCAAAACGAGAGGCCACGTTGCAGATTGCAAGAGACACAACGTATGCGAAATTATAACATACGATAAGCGAAATTTACAAGACACGCATGTTGTTGTAATGATTAAATGTATCGCGTTACCAAGTCACGTTTCGGCAAAACGACTAGGATTTTAGGAAAATTCGTTCTAATTAAGATGATTGTGTGAATAACCGCGTTCCGTAGTTCTCATTCCATGATAGTTCCTAAGATTAGATGTGGGTGAGTGACTGAAATGGTTATAACATAAAGA
>JAYSYI010000304.1:0-1625 GCA_043727665.1 Limnoglobus sp.
ATCTGCGCGGTACACAGTGTGATGGATAGCACCTTCAATGTCGTGGCTATCCGGGGGAGGCGGTCGGCAGAAATCCTCCGTGCCGTACACCGTGTCGCCGAGCTTGCCGTGGGGGCAGGTCAAGCCGCTTAGTTGGTCGTGATAGTCGTGTTTCCCTGATAGCTTCACAATCCTGCGCGTCTGCGTTTTCGTGCCCGCGATGATAGCCGCCATCATGCCGGGGCCGGTAAACGGGATGCGGAAACCTTTCGACGCCATCACGCACCGCCTTTCGACTTCACGGTGCCGGTCGCAATTGAGCTTGCGATCAAGTCGAAGTCGAGCGGACGGAACAGCACCGCGTCGTAGCCCGCCAACGTCAGTTCGAGCGTGCCCAGGCCGTCCTCGCCGCCGACTGCGATCAGCGTCGTACGCTCGTGACCGTCGTGCGAACGGACGCTTTTCGCGAGCGTTGTCGCTTCGCACATGCCGTTCGAAACATCGACCACGATTAACGGGGGGACGTGTTTCAAAATCAGCACGGCCGCGTCAAACACTCCCCTAGTAAAATGCATATCATGGTCGGCAATCGTCTCGCGGAAACGATCCTGCGAATGCAGATCGAAACCCACGAACACAGCACACTGTTCCAATCCAGACATCGAGCAACCGCGAACTTGGAGGAACGTTTTCAGGTTGTCGAGACTGAGTTCGTTTTCGACCATGAACGTAATGAGGTCGGATTGATAAACTCGCCTGTCGGTACTCCCCGGTAGGCGATGCCCTTTGATCTTCTTGCCGTCGATCCACTTGGTAACAGTTCGCGGCGCGACGTTCGTTATCTGTGCGATCTGACCCGTAGTGAATACGTGTGCCATGATTTTCTTTGGTGCCAATTTCGTCGCCGACATATGTTGTATCCTCTCACGTTTCGAGTATGGTGATTCCGTATTCGAGTAGCATCCACTTGCATTTCAGCTTGTACATCGCGGTACGCATACCCTTTGAATCTTCGACGATCCGCACGCCGTTCCGCATGTACACAAAATCGGCAACGTAAGTACAGACTTTGCCGCCGCCCATCGCATGTAGCGTGAACCGACGTTGGCATTGCAGGTGCTGGATTCGTCCCCACTTGGCTTCGGCTTGCAGCACTAAGAGCCGCCGGTATTCCGCTAGCGAGTCCGCGATCTTCGTCTTTGGCCCTTCGTGGTCCTGATAAACAACGCGGCCAGCGGGCGTGAGATACACCCGCTTGTTCCGCATCTTCGAGGGCTTACTCTTCGCCGCCATCGGAGTCGCCTTCCATGCTGTTGTCGTCGTCGCCATCGCTAGGCATTTCGCCGTTAGCTCCGGACTGAGTTTCATCGGCGACTTCCCCTTCGGCACGGAATAGGTGCCCGTATTTGGCCGGGTTGTCGAGGGCCATTTCACGGGCGAATTTCGCATCGCCGCCCGAGTTCCACATCTTCCAGAACGCTTCCGTCGCGTCATCGATCTTGGAGACTTTCTCCGGCCCCATCCCGGCAATGTCGGACATCGCACGGCAGTAGCCACTGTTCGGATGCGGGGCGGTGAATTCGGCAAGATCGCCCATCGTCAGGATCGGCCCCGGCGACGTACCTTTCTTGACTTTGCCTTCCGCC
>JAYSYI010000305.1:0-5194 GCA_043727665.1 Limnoglobus sp.
TGCGGGTGTCGTCAGGAGGAAGTTCGCTTCCGGCGCGGTAAACAAGCTGGCGTAGAGGATGATTCCCGTCGAGAACAGCAACATTACGCCGAGCGTGAAGAACATCAAGTCGAACAGCCCGCCGACGAACAAGCCCTTGATCGGCAGGTTCAAACGAAACAGTTCGTAGAAGCCAAAGTAGCTGAGACCGAAGACGAACGCAGTCACGAACAAGCTCGTGCCGAGCATCGTGACGAGCCGCACGCGGCCGCTTTCGAGCATCATGTGCAGCCCGTTCCGCCACAATCGCTGACGCAGCGAACGAAACACAGCCGCCTGGTCGGTGGGCATGGCTTTCCTTTGTTTTCGCTTTCAGCAGCTTTCAGCGATCAGTTTTCAGCCAAACCGCTCAGCATTTCAAAATCAGCCATTCGT
Source organism: Limnoglobus sp. (assembly GCA_043727665.1). Lineage (GTDB taxonomy): Bacteria > Planctomycetota > Planctomycetia > Gemmatales > Gemmataceae > Limnoglobus. Next base: position 415 of record JAYSYI010000305.1, read on the forward strand.
AGCTTTTCATTACTCTCTGACCTGCTGACTGCTGACCGCTGACTGCTATCTGCTATCTGCTATCTGCTATCTGCTGACTGCTGACTGCTATCTGCTGACTGCTGACCGCTGACTGCTGACCGTACTTTGCCCATGATATTCACTTGCCAGTATTCACGGCTGGTGGCATCGAGGCACGTCAGCCAACCGCCGTTGTAGGCGTTGGTATCGATACAGATCGTGCTACCGAGGTCGAGAATTTCACCGGACTTTTGCGACGTGTGCCCGACGATGACGGTCTTGCCGGAGATGTGGCGAATCGGTTGGGCGGGGTTCAGAAATTCCCAGAATAGCCAGAGTTCCTTCTGTTCGTTCAGTGGCAATTGCGGGTCGACACCGGCGTGGACGAAGATGTGCGTATCGGTTTCGTAATAATCCAGGCAATCGTTTTCGAGGAACTGCCAGTGTTCCGCCGGGACATCGCTGAGCGTGCCGGTGCGACCGGGCGACGGGCCGTACGAACCGAGTGCCTGCAACCCGCCACAGCGGCTCCAGCTTTTGAACTCCGCGGCATCGTTGCGGGAACGGAGCATCATCATTTCGTGGTTACCGCGAAGCGTAATCGTGCGATAGGTTTTGCGAATCGCGAGGATGCGATCGATGACGCCGCGCGAATCCGGCCCGCGATCGACGTAATCCCCGAGGAAAATCAGCGTGTCCTCGGGGGTCGGTTTTACGGCGGCCAGCAGATCGTCGAGCATCGCCGAACAGCCGTGAATATCGCCAAAAGCAAGCGTTCTCATGCCCCAACTGTAGCAGACGATCCGGCAAGCGGGTTCATCCCGGCGGCTCGGAATCCCTAATTCGACCGGGACGGCAAAGGCAACCCGTTGGTCCGCTTCGCGGCGGCGGCTTCGAGCTTCTGAATCTGTACTTCGACCTTCTTCTTGCCCGCTGGGGTGGCCAGTACCAGCACGGAATCGCTGCCTTCATCGGCAATTACGGCTTTCACTTCCTCGTCGAACTCGTTGATCGCAATCAGTTCTTTCAAGACTTTCGAGACGTTCACGCACGTCGGGCCGTTCAGCGATTTCATCATGATCGTGTAAAGCGTGAACTTCCGCGGCGGGCCCGCAGGGAGCGGCAAACTGTCTGTGGCCCTCGGCGCGAATTGATTCATTGGCAGTTGTGGTGCGACAGGTGTCTGTAGATCGCTTATCAGCGGGTCGCGACTCGGATAAATTGTTGCATTTTCCAGTCGCGGCACCGGCCCGCGATCCGGCAACAGATAACCCGGTTTCGCTGTTGCGGGCTTCGGACGCTTGAAGATGATCGATTTCGACTGCGTCTCCAAAACGCAGAGTTCCCAACCTTTCTGGCCGAGATCGACAATGAATTTCTGGGCGTTGGGGAGTGTCTCGTAATTCTGGAAGCGGTATTCCCAGATGCGCTCGGGTTCCGCTTCGGATGACGGCGTTGGCACGACGAACCCGGGTTCCGCCTGTGGTAGCACTGCCATCGGTATTGGCGCGGGTGGTGGTAACAGCGGTGGCGGTGCCGCGGTCGGCGTTTTCGGTGCGGTCTGGGCGTCGGCCGTGGAGAACACGCAGGTGCCGAGGCTCATGGCCATGCCGCCTGCAAGTACCACGGCGGCGGCGAGCAGTTTCACTTTTGAAATCATCATTCCCGATACCCCTTGTGAAAGATTCAGAATCGAGGCGGGAACAGCCCCCACCTCGTTTGCGAATGCCAGTGTCGTTTCAATGAGCGTGGCCGGCGCGATCGCGCTACCGGTCGTCGTGGTCTCACCGATGGCCCCGAGTGCCAGCGCCGGTGCGAGGCCGCGTTGCGAGAGTCGATCGAGGAGGCGACGTTTCGCCTTGGATAACCGCCCAGTGAGCGTGCCGGGCTTCCAGCCGAGTTGGGCGGCCGCCACGGGTTGCCGCACGCCTTCGAGGCAGCAGAGTACGAATGCGGTGCGTTCGGCTTCGGGCAACCGGTTCACTTCCTCATGTACGGCCGCGAGGAGTGCATCCCACTGCGAATCGGCTACGGGCGAAGTCGCTTCGGGCCGGGCGACGGCCCCTTCGCGGGTTTTGCGCCGTGCGGCGGTGCGCTTCAGTTTCGTGGCCACCCGCACCGCCACGCCGTGCAACCACGGGCCGAGTGTGGCCGTATTCCGCACGGTCTTTGCACTGCGAACGAGCGCCAGGAACGTCGCTTAAAACGCATCTTCGGCATCGCCATCTTGCGGCAGGAGATTCCGGCACACGCCCCAAACCATCGTCCCGTGACGGCGAACGAGTGTCGTAAACGCGGCGGCATCATTCGACGAAACGAACCGCGTGACGAGCGAGGCATCCGCCTCATCCTCGCCCGTCATTACTTCCACCTGTTTGCGTATCGCGTCCAGTATCCGGGAATGCACGTTAGTTTCCTTCGCGGTCGTTACGCCAGTCTGTTCCCAAGCGGCGGCTTTTCCTACGAATTTATCTAAAATATCGCGGGTGATAGATAAGTCATGAGTGGATCGTTCAACGAACAACGATCCACTTGCAACTCTCAACTATTCGAACCACTGGTATCGCTCGATGCTTCCTGCACTCGATGTTCGGCAAACGGTCGACGATATTTATCGTGCCGATTCGCGGCGCATTTTTGCCACGCTCGTTCGCCTCGTCGACGATTTCGACCTGGCGGAGGAGGCGATGCACGAGGCATTCGCTTCTGCGATCGAGCAGTGGTCGCGCGATGGCGTGCCCGCAAATCCACGAACGTGGCTCGTGTCGGCGGGGCGGTTTAAGGCGATTGACGTCATCCGAAGACGCAGTTTGTTCGATGCCTCACTCGCCGAAATTGGCAATCGCCTGGAACGAATCGCGGCATCGCAAACGCTACGCGATGAAGACGATATCGAAGACGATCGCCTGCGGTTAATCTTCACCTGTTGCCACCCGGCGTTGTCGCCGAGCACCCAAATTGCGCTGACGTTACGCGAAGTTTGCGACCTCAGCACCGAAGAAATCGCGAGTGCGTTCCTGACCACACCGGTCACGATTGTCCAGCGAATCGTCCGCGGCAAAGCGAAGATTCGCGGCACGCGCATTCCGTATCAGGTGCCGACGCTCGCCGACCTTCCGGACCGCTTGGAGTCGGTCTTGTCCGTCATTTATCTCGTGTTCAACGAGGGCTATTCCGCATCGTCCGGCGATTCGCTGACGCGGCCACGACTGTCGGAGGAAGCGATCCAATTAGGCAGATTGCTGATGGAATTGCTCCCCGATTGCGAGGTTTTCGGCTTACTTTCGCTGATGTTGCTACACGAGTCCCGCCGCGCGGCTCGCGCTTCGCCGAATGGCGATCTCATCTTGTTGAGCGATCAAGATCGCTCGCTGTGGAACACCGATTCCATTCGCGAAGGCCAATCGCTCGTCGAACGCGCGCTCGCGTCGCCGCCGTTCGGCACGTACACGATTCAGGCCGCGATTGCCGCAATTCATGCCGATGCGGCAACGGTGAGTGACACCGACTGGGTGCAGATCGTCGCGTTGTACGATCTGCTATTTCGCGCGAATCCGTCGCCCGTCGTCGAGCTCAATCGCGCCGTCGCCATTGCCATGCGCGACGGACCCGCAGCCGGGGTGATCATCATCGAAGCCATTCTGGAACGTGGTGACTTGGCCGATTATCACCTGATTCATGCGGCGCGTGCGGACCTGTACCGCCAACTCGGAAAGACGGCACAAGCCCGCGAATCGTATCAAAACGCACTCGCATTCGTTCAGCAAGAACCGGAACGCCGCTTCCTCGAAAAGCGCCTTCGCGAACTTTCGTGAAATTATTTTCCCGCAGATGTCGATTCGCGGCGTCGCCGTTCGATTACCTTGTGAAAGCCCACTTTTCAGGAGCGAAGCGATGTTTGCAAAGCCTCAAGCGGAACACCAATGGCTCGACCGACTCGTCGGCGAGTGGTCGAACGAATCCGTGTGCCAAATGGCACCGGATCAGCCGATGCAAACGACAACGGGACAGACGGTCGCCCGATCGCTGGGCGGCATGTGGTTACTCGCCGAAAGCCACGGCGTGTGCCCGGAAAACGGCCCGTGGAGCGGAATGATGACATTGGGCTATGACTCGCAGAACAAGCAATTCGTGGGGTCGTTCGTCGGTTCGATGATGTCGCACCTCTGGCCGTACGCCGGAACGCTCGATGAAGCCGGGCGCGTCCTCACACTCGGTTCCGAAGGCCCAAAGATGACGGGCACCGGCACGGCAAAATATCGCGACAGCATCGAGATCGAGAACGCCGATCGCTGGATCATGCGGTCCGAGTTGCAAAATGACGATGGCAAATGGCACTCGTTCATGACCGCAACCTATCGACGGAAAATTTAAGGAAGTCGCCATGAAATACATGCTGCTGATCTACACGAATGAAAATGCCTACGCCGCAGGCGAACGTGAAGACTGTATGGCGGAGTCGGTCGAGTTGTGCCATCAATTGCACGCGAAGGGGCAATATATCGGTGCGTCGCCGTTGCAATCGGTGGCGATGGCGACGAGCGTTCGGATCCGTAGCGGGAAGCGAATCGTCACCGATGGCCCGTTCGCGGAAACGAGCGAACAACTCGGCGGTTACTATCTCATCCAAGCCAACGATCTGGATGAGGCGATCGAGATCGCCGGTCGCATTCCCGGCGCTCGCAAGGGCACCGTCGAAATCCGGCCGATCGAAGAGCTACAGAATCTGCCTGCAAAATAAGGAGAATCGTGCGATGCCGACCGACACTGTTTCAACCGG
>JAYSYI010000306.1:0-1620 GCA_043727665.1 Limnoglobus sp.
TATTTTTGGCTCATTATGATGATCCTCGCGGCACTTTGCGCCGCACTCTGGGCGATCACTTAACTTTTGCGAATCCACTCGAACAAACCGATGCGGTGGCCGTCGGGGTCGCGTAGAATCGCACGGCGATAGCCTTCTTCGCTCTCGGTTGTGTCGTCGTCGGGAACGATGCTGAGCTTCGAAAGGCGTGTCAGTTCCGCGGTCAAATTTTCGACTTCGAAGTAAACGATCGCGTGGCTATTCACCTTACCGGTGTCGCGATGCTCGCGGAGCGATAGCTGCCCGCCCGCATCGAACTGGACGTATTTTTTGTCCGTATCGTGGATTCTCACGTGCAAGCCGAGCTTGTCGCGATACCACGCCAAAGACTTGGCAATATCCGTTACGGATAGTTCGGTCATGTACAGTTTCATCAATCAACCTCCAAAAAGTTTGCCGAACGAGCCGCCCTGCCCTGCCCCGGTTTCGCGGAAGAGCACCGACTCGCGTTTGAACTGCCGCACCGCGAACCAGAGTGCCGCCGCCACGCAGACCGCCAGCCCGCCGATGACGCTAAAGAAGAATCCCCACGGCGTCGGATCGCTCGATATCGACAGCAATTTTTGCTGCAAAAGTAACGCACCCGTAATCGGCACGAGCGAGTTGCCAAGGTTCAATTCGGTGCCCGGCAACATCGTACTGAAGGCGAGCGGCATCGCGATCAGAATCAGCGGCATCAGGTAGTACTGGCCCTCTTTCGTGCTACGCGCGAACACGCCGAGCGCCACGCAGATCGCACTGAAAAACATTGCCAGCGGGAAGCCGACAATGATGCAACCAATTAAGCCCGGCCAATTCAGAATCGGGAACCCAAGCAGCAGTTCGACGATCAGCGCACCGCCCGCTAACCATAGTACGTTCCAGATCACCGACCCGAACGAGAAAAATGCGACCGCCAGAAACTTGCCGAAGACAATTTCGTTTCGCTCCGCCGGGCTGATAAGCAACGTCTCCATCGTGCCGCGTTCCTTCTCGCCGGCGGTGAGATCGACGGCGGGTTGAATCGAACCGGCGACGATCCACATCATCAGCACGAACGGGAAGATCCGCACGAACTGATCGCGCAGCTCGTCGGCGGCCCGCTTCGCTTTCGGTTTCGACGCTTGCGGTTCGTCGATATCGAGGACGCGATCGAACTCCTTCGACAGGCCCACACGAACGAATCGCGCCTCGCGCAGTTTGCCTTCCCAACGCCGTACGATCTCTGTGAGGCGCTTGGTGGCCAGTTTCGATTTCTCGTCGCCATCGCGATTTTCGATCTTCAACTTCACCCGCTTCCCTGCTTTCACTTGTTCCAAAAAGCTTTCAGGGATAATCAAAACGACATCGACGCGCTTTTCGCGCAGTGCCGTCTCGGGATCGCCAACGAGTTCGATGCCGACGATCGTACCCGCAGCCGCATCGCTATCGGTGGTGGCGTCCACGAACTGATCGCCCATCAGCAACGGGTTCATTTCTTTCTCGGCAGTCAGCGCGTTTCCGCCAACAATGCCGACGATGGTCTTTTGATCGGTGATCGATTTCGCGAGCAGAAACCCCGCGAGTCCAAAGAACGGATAAAGGATCGCAGGCATCACGAGG
>JAYSYI010000307.1:0-1619 GCA_043727665.1 Limnoglobus sp.
AACCAGCGCACTCCGCCCGTGTTGACCGCACCCGCAATCCGTACGGGATCGAATGCGGTGGTTGCGAGTTCGCTGAAACCCGGGATCTGCAAGATGCCGCCTAGGGCGACTTCGTCGTGTTCGGTCTGAACGCCAACCGGAGGCTTCGTCGGATCGCGAGGCAGCTCGTCTTGAAAATAAAACTCTCCACCACCCGGCCCTTGGCCCGTGTTCTGCGGGCCGGTGCCGATTGTGCCGTTCGGGTTGCGGCCGTTCGATTCGAGCGTCCAGCCTGCCAACGTCGTTGCAGGGTTCGCTTGCGCCGCGTCGAGGTTGCCGTTGGTGTTGATAAATGCGCGAAGTGTATCGCCTGCGGGAATCCCGAAGAACGAAAAGTTGTTCGGCTGCGTCGGGTCGTCCGGCGTCAGGCGACCGAACTGATCGCTCGAACGATCGCGAATACCGAGCGAGATATTGCCGTTCGCATCGAACGAGAGTCCCGTCAGCATCGGTTGCGGGTAGCTCGCACGACCGATAGCTTCCGGTTGTTGCGCGACCGTGCGAAAGGTTGGCGACCATGGATTCCATTCGGCAGGGTCGGGTGGAGCGATTCCGTTTGGGAAGTTACCGTTTTGGTTGCCACCCATGTGAACAATCCCACGCTCGTAGTTGAGCGCGATCTCGAATACCGCTTCAGTCGTCGTCGTTTGACGCGCGACATTGACGAACGTGCCTTTTGCGGGATCGAATGCGAACACGTACGCTTTCAAATCCTGGCGTCGCTGGCTCGTTTCGGCCGAGTTGACGGCACCGATGTAAACAAGTCCCCGGTGATATTGCACCGCAAATGGCCGCAAGTCGCCGAGCGGGTTCGCGTCGGTACGCCCCGTCACACCAGCAGGAAGAGGCAGATCGAATCGCTGCACGGTTGTACTGTTCAGCGCACCCGACGTTGGCACCGAGTACAAACGGCGGTCGCCGAGTGCGACGGTAAACATGCGACTGGCATCGGCGTTCACGTCGAGGCCACCCAGGGCGATTTTACCGACGGTATCCCAGCCGAGATCGCGAGTGACGCCCGTGCTATCGACGAAGCGGACTAAGCCATCGCGTGCATAATCCAGAAACGTGGTGTAATTCTGGCGGAACGCCACGGGGTTGTTGTTCTGATCGCGGAACACATCCAGAAGGTTGCCAGCCGGCTTGTTTGGGAAGATCGCGTTGAGGTCGGCGAACAGCGTGCCACCGGTGCCACTGGTACCCGATTGATAAATCGCACCGGGGCCGTACGGACCGAAGCTCGTGTGCCGTTTCGCGTACGATGCTGCATAGATTTTGTTTTGCACGCGATCATAGGTCAGGCCCCACGTCGTACCGACGTTGTCATAGCGCAACGATAAATCGTGCGTGGCCGGGTTGCGGTGGTTCGCCTGATTTTGATCAGCATCTTCCGAACCCGATGCACTCGGGAAGCTGACGACGACGCCTGTACCGGGGTTAAAGTCGTTCTGCGTGATGCCGCCAAACACGTACATGCTCGTGACGAGTAGCGGATTGTTTGGGCTGAAGTCTTCCGGGCGAATCAGCGAGAGGTTCACGTTACCCGCATTCCCCGCAGGCACGAATTGCACGGCCGTATT
>JAYSYI010000308.1:0-5189 GCA_043727665.1 Limnoglobus sp.
GCGCGTTTCAACTCGCGAATCTTGCGTTTGTCGGGGTCTACGGGCATAAAACACCTTTAACATGAAGCAGCGTATTTTGATTGCCACCGATGCCTGGCACCCGCAAGTCAACGGGGTCGTTCGCACGCTCGACACCACCGCCCGAACACTCCTTGCGATGGGGCACATAGTCGAAGTCGTCTCGCCTGACGGATTTTCACAGATTCCGATCCCGTTCTACCGGGAAATCCCGTTCTGCTTCCCGCGGCCCGGCCGTGTCAATCGCCGGATTCAGTTGTTCAGGCCGGACTGCGTTCATATTGCCACGGAGGGGCCGATCGGGTTGTTGGTTCGCCAGTATTGTTGCCAGCGTAAGTGGAATTTTACCACGTCGTATCACACAAAATTCCCCGAATACGCGCAGACTCTTACCGGTTTCCCGGCACGTTGGAGCTATCGATTCCTTCGCTGGTTCCACAATCGGGCTATCGCGATCATGGTTGCAACACCGAGTCTGGAAGCCGATTTGCAACAGCGTGGCTTCACAACGCCGATACGGCGTTGGTCGCGTGGCGTCGATTTTACGGTGTTTCGAGCGGGGGATAAGCGACCGAGCCAGTACTCGGTTCCTGTGCTGCTTTATGTCGGTCGCGTCTCGGTGGAAAAGAACATCGAAGCGTTTTTGGCGATCGACACGCCGGGAACGAAAGTGATCGTCGGCGACGGCCCCGCGCGTGCGGAGTTGCAAGCGAAATACCCGCAAGCGGTGTTCCTCGGGTTACTAAAAAGCGAAGCCCTTACGGCTGCGTACTCGGCGGCGAATCTCTTCGTTTTCCCAAGCAAAACCGATACGTTCGGCCTCGTCATGATCGAAGCAATGGCGTGCGGGCTACCGGTGGCGGCGTTCCCTGTCACTGGCCCGATCGACATCATCACGAAGCCCACACTGGGTGCGCTAGATGAAGACCTCGGCACCGCAATCCGGAATGCCTTGGCGACCGGCCAACGTGCCGCTTGCATCGACGAGGCACAACGCTATTCGTGGGAAAATTGCACGCGGCAATTCGTTGAGAATCTGGTGCCGATACGCCGGTGATGTCCGTCCGAATACCGTCAATCGTCGGGCGTCCAGTTTTTGGGTAATTGCAGTGACCACACTTCGCTGTTCAGCGGTTGCGCGTGCCCGCCGGCAACCCAGATTTTATCCTGGAAGACGTACGCGGAATGTTCGTGTCGCTCTTTCCACATCGTCGGCGTTTTCAGAGCTTTCCAGTCTTTGCCGTCCTTCGAGTGCCAAATATCGCCCCAGTTTTTCGCGGGATTGTTCGACCAACCGCCGATCGCCCACATGCGGTCGCGATAGACCACCGACGAGAACCACAATCGCGGCGACCACGGAGCCGCACCGGTTACGCGCTCCCATTTGACGCCATCGCTCGAACTCCAGACATCGTTGTTCGCTGCGTATTTTGGCACGTAGTTGCCGCCACCGAACACCCAGAGTTTGCCATCGAAAGCGATGGCGGCGTGATAGGCCCGTGCGCTCCAGGGGGCGTTCGCCGTTTCGAGTTTCCACGACTTGCCGTCGCTCGAAGACCACACGTCGTTCTTTAAGCTCGCATCGTCGCCGAAGTAGTAATTTTCGGTGCCGCCGAGGATCCACATTTTGTTCTGAAACACCACCGCACCGGCTGCAATTCGCGGACTCCAACCCGCGTTCTTCGCGGTGAGCTGCCACGTTTCGCCGTCTTTCGACGACCACACTTCGTTCGTTGCGCCGTGCCCTTTGAGCCGCCCGTTGTACCAGCCGCCCATCATCCATATGCGATCTTGGAATGCGACAGTCATCGGCAAATCGCTGTACTTCCACGGTGCTTCCTTCACGGCGAGCGACCAGGTTTTCCCATCGCGGGACTTCCAGACATCGCGTGGCGGTGCGGTAAACGAATCGAACCAGCCGCCGAGTATCCAGAGTTGATCGTTGAAGACGACTTCGCCCGAAGAATCGCGCGGCTGCCACCCGGCTTTATCGGTGACTTTGACCCAATCGGGCTTGTCGGCCGCGATAATGTACGTCTGTGACGAGACGATGATGACAGCGATGCAAAGGAAGTGCAGGCGGTTCATGGCAGGCTCCGTTCACCCCGCGGTCGTGCGGAAGTCAATCGAGTCTACCCGAATTTCCAACGGATTACGCCGTATATTCGTCGGGAAGTGCATTTCGCTGGATCGGCGTTTCTGGCACGGGCTTCCCCGCCGATTTCGCTTCGGGTTCCTCGCCGAACATCACCTGGTATTTGAAGTTCGCAATCGCGAGGTTGTCGTTGGGCAGAAGGGCCGCGCGACGGATACGCTGGCCGTTGACGCGCGTGCCGTTCGTGCTGCCAAGATCGCGGACGAGAATCAGCCCTTCGGTCTTCACCAGAATGCAGTGCTGCTTCGACACGCTCTTATGATCGAGTTGCAAATCGCAATCGTCGTTACGCCCCACCAGCGTCAGATCCTTGTTCAGGAGCAGTGCGGGGCCGCCATCGATCGGAATGAGTTTCGCGTTCATGGGCCTACCTGCATGCGGATCGGGAACGACGGACACGATACGTGAGGTTACAGAATCCCTGGTGCGGCCACCTTGATACCTTTGAACGCCATCTTCAATTGATCGGGGTTCGGTGCGAATTCGAGTGCCGTGGCCTTGTCCACGTCGCCCCGTTCGACCAGTTGACGCAGGTTTTCGGTGAAGTCGACCATGCCTTCGAGGAAGCCAATGCGGATGGCATCGAGCAACGATTCGTCGCGTTTGTCGAGGATCAGTTTCCGGATCGTCGGGTTGACGATCATAATCTCGTTCGTCGGCAGTCGACTCGTTCCGGGGCGGATCGATGGTAACAATTTCTGTGCAACGACGGCCTTCAGGTTGAACGCCAACGACTGGCGAACGGCGTGGTGCATCGTCGGCGGGAACAAGTCGAGAATTCGGCTAATCGTACTCGCGGCGGTCGAAGCGTGAATCGTCCCGAACACGACGTGGCCCGTTTCGGCGGCGTGAATCCCGGCCTCGAAGGTTTCCTGGTCGCGCATTTCGCCGACCAGAATCACATCGGGGTCTTCACGCACCGCGTGTTTCAGGGCCGTGTGCCAATCGACGACATCGAGGTAGACTTCGCGCTGATTGATCACCGACATGCGATCCGTGAACACGAATTCGATTGGATCTTCGATCGTCAGGATGTGCAGTGCCTCGCGGCCGTTCATGTAGTCGAGCATCGATGCGATCGTCGTCGATTTCCCCGAACCCGTCACGCCCGCAAGGATAATCAGCCCTTGGTCGTAGTGGCATAGCCCTTCGATAGAAGCTGGCAAACCGAGTTTCTCAAAGGTCGGGATCGTCGTATTCACACGACGGGCCACCATCGCGAGTTTGCCGCGCTGCTTGAGAATGTTCACGCGGAAGCGGCATTCGTCGTTACCGACGACGTGGGCGAAGTCGGCCCCGCCGTGTTCGTCCATCTGCTTGCGGGCCTTGTCGTTCATGATCGCCGCGAACAGCTTTTCGCACATATCCTGCGACAGCACCGGCGTGTTCATCTTCTGGATGATGCCGCGCAACCGCATCATTCCCGGCATCCCCGCTTTCAGGTGAAGGTCCGATCCTTCGTGCAACATAACGGTACGGTAAAGTTGGTTGATCTTCGGTTCGCCAGGGATTTCCTCGGCCAGTTTCAACCCGCCCGATTCATTGATGTAGTACGGGCCAGTCGCAGCGGTGCCGTCCTTGATGCCCGATGGCGGTGCGGTCGATGGCCCTGCCGGTTTCGGCGGTGCCACCGCAGCGGTTTTGGGAACAGCAGCCGGTGCCGCGGCGGCAGGTGCCGGACGTGCTGTTGCAACGCGAGGGGGATTTTCGGCCATGAGTCATCGCCTCGGAAGGGGGGATGTACGAAGGTTATGAAACCGAACTATGTGAGTATACCCGCGATCCGTACCGCCACACCGTGTGCGGCCAGGTATTCTTTCGTTGCGGGGATCGAGTATTCGTCGTAATGGAAGATACTCGCGGCCAGTGCGGCATCGGCACCGGCTTCAAATGCGAGCCGCAAGTGCTCCGGGCAGCCCGCCCCGCCACTCGCCACCACCGGCACGTTCACTGCCGCCGATACCGCACGCAGCATCGGGAGGTCGTAGCCATTTTTCGTGCCGTCCGCGTCCATCGACGTCAGTACGATCTCGCCCGCCCCTAACCGCTCGACTTCCTTCGCCCATTCGACCGCTTGTATCCCCGTTGGCACGCGACCGCCGTTGACGAAAACTTCCCAAAACTCCTCGCCGTCCTTCATCACTCGTCGCGGATCGATGTTGACGACTGTGGCACAACGCCCGAATTTACGCGAAATCTCGGTAATGAGTGCCGGGTTCTTCACCGCCGCCGAGTTGATGCTCACCTTCTCCGCACCGGCTTGAATGAGTTGCGTGGCATCGTCGATCGTGCGAATGCCCCCGCCCACGGTGAACGGCATAAACAACTGCTCCGCCACGCGGCGAACCATATCGAGAAGAATCGCCCGCCCTTCGTGACTAGCGGAAATGTCGAGGAATACGAGTTCGTCCGCCCCTTGGCTTTCGTAACGCCGTGCGACTTCAATCGGATCGCCCGCATCGCGTAGGCCAACGAAGTGGATACCCTTCACGACCCGCCCACGGTCGACGTCGAGGCAGGGGATAATGCGTTTGGTCAACATGCTGTTTATAGTTACGGCGAATCGACGTAAGTCACAATTGCGGAGACGCAAAAACCGGTTTTTCGGGTGTTTTCGGGTCTCAAAACTACCTCTCGCTACCGCGTGCCACACCGCGACCGGCTTGGGCGGCCACGGTCTGGCCCATTTTCCGGCCGGGTGCTTTCGGCCCGCTCGGTGCAGAACTGGGGGCTGGCCACGCACGAATCACGAGCAATCGCATTCGGCTTTGGGCTTCGGTATGTGTGATGAACCACGCGCCGCCGAGTTTGTCGGCGGGGGTTTCTGTTGGGCCGATAATCAGGAATTCGCCCGGCGACACAGTCACCTCGAAGCTGAGTTTTGCGTAGCGTTCTTGCGACTTCTGATCGAACCATGCGAAGCCGGTACTGTCGGCGTTCGGGCGCAGCCAACCGGTTTTGAGGCCGTGTTGCGCCCGTGGCTCGAAGGTCAATTTTAACTTGCCATTTTCGACGG
>JAYSYI010000309.1:0-15587 GCA_043727665.1 Limnoglobus sp.
GAACTGGCTCGATGTGGGTGACTTGCCATGATCGCCGCGCGAACCAAACCTGTGATTGCCATCGTCGGCTCGATCGGAGCGGGCAAGAGCACAGCCGCGAAAATTCTCGCCGAATGCGGCGGCGCGTGGATCGTTGCCGACACACTCGGGCACGAAGCGCTCAAGCAACCGGACATCGTTCAGCGCGTCGTTGCGAAATGGGGGCCGGGCGTGCTTTCGAACGACGGATCGATCGATCGTCGGGCACTTGCGAAGATCGTGTTCCACGACTCAAACGAGCGAAAATTACTTGAAAACATGGTCTATCCGCACATCGGACAGCGAGTACGCGAGGAACTGGCGAAGGCCGAGAACGACGCGAAATTTCGATTTGTAGTACTCGATGCGGCGGTGTTACTCGAAGCGGGCTGGACGGAAATTTACGATCACTTGCTGTTCGTCGATGCCCCGCGACCACTGCGTTACGAACGATTAGCGATCCGCAGTAATTGGTCCGAAAGCGAACTCGCTGCGCGAGAAGCGGCGCAGATGCCACTCGATGAAAAACAACGACGTGCCGATGCAATCGTGGTCAACGATAGCACGCCGATCTCGCTACGGAAGCAGTTGGTCGAATGTCTGGAACGCTGGAACATTCGGTGCGAAACGCCGATCTCGATTTGAGGATGCGATGACAGACATCATAGATGACGCGACGCCGACACGAACTCCAACGATAGAAGCCCCACACGAAAACGGCTTTGTCGCAGGTATCGTTGAAAAGATCGATACGTCGAAAGTCGCCCCCGCACCAGCGTTGACGATTCCGCACATCGATCCGAACGAGAAGGGTTTTGATGCGGAAACGAACAGCCGATACGAAGAGATCAAGCGCGGCAGCACGTACATTACTCAGCTTCAACAGATGACCCTCACGCAGTTACAGGCCGCCGCTGGTGTCGACAAAATCCCCCGCGACGAGTGGATGGGGATGAAGAAACAGGACATCATTTTTCGCATCTTGAAAGAGCGTGTCAAGCAGAACGGTTTGATGTTTGGCGAGGGCACGCTCGAAATCCTACCCGACGGTTTCGGCTTCTTACGTAGCCCGGATTACAACTACCTGCCCTGCCCCGACGACATTTATATTTCGCCGAGCCAGATCCGTCGCTTCGGATTGCGAACGGGTGCGGTCGTCTGTGGACAGATCCGTCCGCCCAAGGAGAACGAACGATACTTCGCGCTGCTGCGAGTCGAAGCGATCAACTACCAAGACCCGGAAATGCTTTCGCAAAAGGCCGTTTTCTCCGATCTGACGGCGACGCACCCGAACGAACGACTGCGGCTCGAGTGCGGGAAAGACGATCTGAACCTGCGTACCATCGACCTCATTACGCCAATCGGAAAAGGCCAACGCGGGTTGATCGTCGCGCCGCCGCGCACGGGGAAAACAGTACTTTTGCAGAAAATGGCGAATGCGATTATCGTCAATCATCCCGAATGTTACGTGATCGTTTTGCTCATCGACGAACGCCCCGAAGAAGTCACAGAGATGATTCGTACGGTGAAAGGCCCGAAGGTCGAGGTCGTGAGTTCGACGTTCGACGAATCGCCCGAACGGCACAAAGTCGTCGCCGAGATGGTCATCGAAAAAGCGCGACGCCTCGTCGAGTACGGCACCGATGTCGTGATTTTTCTCGACTCGATCACGCGCCTCGGCCGTGCCTATAACACCGTCGAACCGGGTTCGGGGAAGATCCTTTCGGGCGGCCTCGATGCCACGGCACTATTGAAGCCGAAGCGGTTCTTCGGAGCGGCACGCAACATCGAAGAAGGCGGCAGCCTGACGATCATCGCAACGGCGCTCATCGAGACGGGATCGAAGATGGATGACGTGATTTTCGAAGAATTCAAAGGCACAGGCAATATGGAACTGCACCTCGATCGACGACTGGTCGAGCGTCGTGTTTACCCGGCGGTCGACGTCAATCGGTCGGGCACGCGGAAGGAAGAATTGCTCCGCGACCCGGAGGAACTGCGCATGGTCCATATGTTGCATAAGGTGCTCGCAGACATGCACCCCGTCGAGGCGATGGACTTGTTACTCAAGCAACTCGCGAAGCACAAAACGAACGCCGAATTCCTGAAGAGCGTCCACTAGAAACTCATTCTCACCAACGAAATTCAATGATTTACGAAGGCAATTTGTCGACGCCGAGTGGCCGGTTTGCGATCGTCGCCGCCCGCTTCAACGGCTTCATCGTCGATCCGCTGATCACCGGAGCCACCGACGCCCTCGTGCGTCATGGCGTGCCAACCGACCGCATCGACCTCATTCGCGTACCCGGTGCATTTGAAATTCCGCTCGTCGCGCAGACTCTCGCCAAGTCGAAAACTTACGTCGCGATTATCTGCCTCGGCTGCGTCATTCGCGGCGAAACCGATCACTACGATCACGTCGCTGGGGCCGCCACGAGTGGCATCGCCAATGCGAGTATGGCCCTCGGCATACCGATTATTTATGGCGTGCTCACGTGCGAAACGCTCGACCAGGCGATCCACCGTGCCGGGGCGAAAGCCGGTAACAAAGGTTACGAAGCCGCTGTGACAGCGATCGAAATGGTCAACCTTTTAAAGGCATTACCTTCTTAAACTGACAACGCGATGTCATGCGGAGTGAGACGATGCACCGGCTAATTTTTCTGCTATTCCTGTCCGCATTCGTCGGTTGCGATACTGCGACGAAACCGCAAGAGTTCGGCACACCGATCGACGATTCCCCGAGCACGCCCAGCTTAAAAGTCGCCGGTGAGAAACCCGAAATCACCGACGCCGCGACGCGCGAGTTGTTCGACAAAATCGTGCTCGCGCACACGAATAACCAGCCGAGCCGAATCGAGCAATTACGCAAACATAAGCAGCACCGCAAGGGCGAACGCATCGTCGGTGACTTCCGTAGCCCACTGGAGATGGACGTCATCGCATCGTGGCCGACGCTGTACCGCGCGAACTATTTGCACACAATCCCTGCGAAAATCACCCACGCCTTTTCCTTTCGCAACGACTCCGGTTGGCAGCATCGTTCGGATCAAGGTTCGAACCAGCGGATACCGATTTTGCCGCACGAAATCGATAGCGCATTACCCGATGTGCGTGCGGAATGGGTCGCCACGCTCGTTCCGCTGATCGCGGAAAATATTCGTATCGCACGGGTGCCGACTGAGAAAGTAAACTCGGAAACGATCCTTCGTTTCTGGTATGCGGATCAACCGCCAGTGATCTTGCACGCCGACAGCAAAACGAACTGGATTACGCAGATCGCGTTCGAAGCGAAGGATGATGGTCAGATCGTCACGCGGATGTTGACGCTCAGCGATCATCGCCCCGTGAACGGCGTCGTGTTACCTCACCGCATCGAGTTTTCCGGCGGTCCGCGATTCAAGTGCAACTGGGCGACGGTGGAATACGAGTTCCCTGTCGCCATCGATGAAGCGATCTTCGACAAACCATGACAGGGGGCTGTCACTATTTGAGCGGCAAGTCTGAATTCGTTCGTGGAACGAGCGGCGGGAGCGATTGGCGGTAGCTCGGTACAACGGGGCCGATGCTGTTCGGCGGGAGCGGGGCAAACGGTTGAACTTGTAGCGGGGCGTTCGGCGATTCCTTCAAACCCGCACTCGGTCGAACTGCTCCGCCCACGCCGATGACTTCAGGCCGCCGTGCCACTTTGTCCGCGAATACCTGCAAATCCTGCGCGATCTTTTCTGCACGCAAAAGCGTCCGCGTCAGCGATGCCGCCGAATCGTTTAGGCTGTTGTAAAGCGCGGGGTCGGTCAGCACTTTCTGCAACGTGCCATCCGCACGGTTGACAGCACGGAGCGTTTCCCGCACTTCCGCAAGCGTTTTCGAGAGTTGATCCGCGGTGATGTTCACGTTCTTGATAATCTGATCCGCGTTTTCCGCGAGCGGCTTGGTTGCCATCTCGATGTTCTTCACCGCGCCTTCGGCACTCTTGAACGTCCCCTCGGCCGCCTTCAAAGTGCCCTCCGCCGACTTGAACAATCCCTCGGCTTGGGCCAGTCGCGCGTTGATTTCCTTCAGCGATTGCTCTCCCTGGTCGAGAATGATCGCCGCGAGCCGAATGACTTTCGTGACGTCATCCGTAGCCGTTTGGACGTTCTTGAGCGTTGCGCTAAATGCTTTTTTGTTGTCGTCGTTAAGCAACTCATTTGCGTTGTCGACGGTCTTGCGAATCGCTTTCACGGTCGCGCCGACGTCTTGTTCGTTGTCCTTTACGACCTTGCGAATGTCTTCAATCAGGGGCTTGGCGGTCTTGATGAAATCGCGCACATCGGCGAGCGTGGCCTTCAGTGTGGCGGCCTCGGTACCGGGTGCTGTGCCGGGTACGTCGGCGAATGCGAGCAGGCCCTGAACCTTGTCGTTGGTGCGGCGCAACTCCGGTACGAGTTCTCGCCCGCTGCGTGCGAGGCCCGCGATTTCCTCGAATGCCTTTTCGATTTTCGGCACCGCTTGCTCGAAGCGTTGGACCGAAGCGAGCACCCGCGCCATCGATTCTTGTGCCGACGGCAACGCCCCGGATGCCTGGCGAACGAGCGTGTTTGGGTTGATCGGCGTCTGCCCGGCAATCTCCATATCGGGCGGATACGTCTCACCGCGAATCGCGATCAGCTGCCCGTCAGCGGCTTGTTTCGGAACGAAATCGAGCGTGGTATCGCCGTTCAGCAGGCCGCGTGAGATCGTTGCTTCTTCGTTTTGCCGCGGCAAATATTTCTTCTCGACTTGGATCGTCACGCGGACTTGTGCAGTCTGTTCGTCGAGGTCGAGTGCTGTCACTTCGCCGATGCGCACGCCCGATTTTCGCACGGGCGTGCCGGGTGCTAGCCCCGGCGCTTCGCTGAACAACACGACGTACGTGGCACGGTTCGAGAACAATTTCGGGGCACCGCCGAACAGGAACGTCAGCCCGGTGAACCCGGCGATGCCGAGCGCGACAAACGCACCCAACCGCAGTTTCGTCTTTCGATCCGCCATGGCAAACTCCTCACGATGCGGTCAGATAGCCTTCGACAAACTCCCGCACTTTCGGATCGGCTGCGAGTTTCAAACCCGCAGGCGTGCCGTCGTAAATGATCTGCGTGCCACCATCGGTCAGTCGGCTAAGTGGCGACAGCATCACGACGCGGTTCGCCACTTTGAACACCGTACGCAGTTCATGCGTGACGACGATGCTCGTCATCGCGCGGCGTTTCCGCGCTTGCAAAATGAGATCGTTAATCGTCTCGGTCATGATCGGGTCCAGTCCCGTCGTCGGCTCGTCGTACAGCATCACATCGGGGTCAATCGCAAGCGCCCGTGCCAGCCCGACTCGTTTCCGCATCCCACCGGAAAGTTCGGCGGGCATTTTCGTTTCGACGTTCGCTGACAGCCCTACGTCACCGAGCCGCAACCGGACTCGCTCGGCGATCTCGCTTTCTGTCAAGCCGCCTTTCGCACGTAGCCCGAACGCAATGTTGCCGAAGACGTTGATACTGTCGAATAGTGCCGCACTTTGGAACAAGTATCCGACCCGCAATCGCAACGCGGTCAGATCGCGAATCGCCATCGTTTTCAACGATTTTCCATCGATTTCGACCTCGCCCTCGTTCGGTATCAGCAGCCCGACGATCATCTTCAGCAGGCAGGTTTTTCCGCAACCGCTCTCGCCGATAACCGCTACCGTTTCGCCGCGGCGAATGTCGAGGTTGAGATCGCGCAATACCTCCTGCATGCCGAACCGGACGGAAGCGGCACGAATGCGAATCAGCGCGGCTTCGGGTGGCTCGGTCATGTTAAATCGCACTCGTCGCGGCGACCGGCCAGATCCAATGTTGGATGGTAATCGTCAGCATCGCGAGTAGGAAATCGAGTATTAGAATCACGACGAAAGAGAGTACGAATGCCTCGGTGGCGGCCTTGCCGACGCCCTCCGCACCGGCGGTACAGTGGAAGCCGCGATGGCAGGCGATAAGAGCGATCGCGCCGCCGAACAGCATCGATTTCGTTAACCCGATGAAGACATCCCACAGGCCGACGTAGGCGCGAGTATGTTCCCAATAATGATACGAATCGATGCCGTAAACCTTGAGGCAAATGAACGAACTGCCGATCAAACCCATGATGTCCGCGAAGATGGTGAGGATCGGAATCACCATCACCGCCGCGAGGAATCGGGTGGAAACGAGGTAGCGAACGGGGTCGACGCCGAGGCATGTCAGGGCATCGATTTGCTCAGTGACTCGCATTGTTCCGAGTTGTGCGGCCATCGCGCTACCGACGCGCCCAGCGAGCATGACGGCGGTCAGTACGGGACCGAGTTCGCGCACCACCGACATATGAATTACCGCACCGAGCGAGGTTTCCAGACCGATTTGATGGAACTCGCCATACGCTTGTACCGCCAGCACCATGCCGATGAACGTGCCCGTGATCGCAACGACGCCGATACTGCCGACGCCGATATTCGAGCACGCGATCAGAAGTTCCTGGAACTTCATGTGCCGCGTAAATATCCCCGTGACGGCGTGCCACGCGAACAACGTCCAGTCGCCGAGCGCGATCATATTATCGGCGAGCGCGGTCGAAACTGACCACGGCGGTATCACTTCGTCGGCGGTTGCGTTCGCCATCGCGACGTTCCTATTGGTTCCTGAATCAATCGGACACATCGTTAAAATCGACATGTTGCGCTTAGAGGGCATTGCCCGATTCGGGTTCTAACGCGCATTGAATAATGCCGACGGCAGAGTAGCCGTCACAATCAGAATAACAGGACTTTCGCGATAGAAAAGAAGATGACGATACCGGAAACATCGCTGAGCGTCGCGATGAATGGGCTGGACATTAGTGCCGGGTCGCCGCCGCGCCACTTGATGAACAACGGCAACATAGAGCCGATCAACGTGCCCCACAGACAGATGCACACGACTGACAAACTCGCAGTGACCGCGAGCGGTTTGACATATTCGAGCGGCACGCCGGGACTGTAAAGATACGTCCGAACGAGCGCGAATAAGCCAAGCGAGACGGCGAGTGCCATGCCCATTAACACTTCGCGGCGGAGCACATGGAACCAGTCGCTGACCTTGACTTGCCCGAGCGAAAGCGATCGCGTAATCAGCGTCGCCGCCTGCGAACCGGCATTCCCGCCGACGGAGTTACAGAGCGGGATGAAGAACGTGAGGAACACCAACGTCGCCATTTGATCTTGGTAATGTTCCATCGCGTTGATCGTCAGCGTTTGCATGATGAATAACAGCGCGAGCCACTTCCCGCGACCGATCCAGACCGTCAGAAACGGGGCTTCGATGTAGTTGCCTTCGATGGGACTGACACCGGCTTGTCGCTGGAGGTCTTCGGTCGCTTCTTCGGTGAGGATATCGATCACGTCATCGTGCGTAACGATGCCGAGCATCCCGCCATGTTCGTCGATAACGGGCACCGCGATGAAGTCGTAGCGTGCTAGCAACTGCCCCGCCTTCGCGGATTCATCGGTGAAATTGAGCGACACGACTTCCTCGCTCATCAAGTCGCGAACGACGGCATGACGCGGCGCGAGGATCAAATCTCGGAGCGAAATGACGCCGAGGAGCCGCCGCGGGGCGAGGGAAACCTCAGCACGTTTCTTCGCTTCGTCGAGCACGTAGATGTAATAGATCGTTTCGCGATCGGGTGCCTGTTGGCGGAGTTGATCGATCGCTTCGACGGCAGTCATGCCGGGCGGCAGCCAGGCGTAATCGGTCGTCATCAGCGCACCGACGGTGTTTTCCTGCAACTCAACGAGCGTCGCAATATCTTTGCGGTCGGCATCATCTACGAGGCGAAGCAACGATTCGCGGACCTTCGTTGGCACGCGGCGAAGTAGCTCCACGCGGTCGTCGTGCGACATTTTGCCGATGAGTTTCCCAAACTGCGGGCGAGCCGCTTCGATCATTAATATCTGGCGCGCTAAAGGTAGATACTCGAAGATCGCCGCTTGAATGCGGATGTCGGCGGGGGTGATAATCGACCAGATTTCTTCCTGCGTAAATTCGTCGAGTGCCGCAACGATCGTGGCAGGGTGGAGTTCTTCGCAAAGCGAACGCAGCCCGGCCGTATCCTCGTCGGCAAGCATCAAGCGAATTTCGGGGCCGAAGAGCGGATCGGGCATGTGCCCCCCGTCCTAAATGGTTGTTGTCTGAGGTATCGTCACATTGTCGATCAGCCGCGTTTTACCCACATAGATGGCCACCGCGATTAGTGCCGGTCGGTCGATCTGCGTCAGCGGTTGCATCGTTTCATCGTCCACAATCGCCGCGTAATCCAATCGCGATTCGGGAATCGTTTCCAACATCCCACGTAATGCCGATTCCAGCCTCTCGACATCGCGTTCGCCGTGCAGTGCCCGATCGCGCACTTCGCATAATGCGCGATAAATTTCTGGTGCCGAACTGCGTTCGTGTGGCGAGAGATAGCGGTTCCGCGAACTCATCGCCAGCCCGTCGCGTTCGCGGATCGTCGGCTCAATCCTCATCTGCACCGGCACGTTGAGGTCGCGGATCATTTTGCGAATGATCCGCGCCTGTTGGGCATCCTTCGCCCCGAACACCGCCACATCGGGTTGCACGATCTGAAACAACTTCATGACGATGGTACATACGCCGCGAAAGTGCCCCGGTCGCAATGGGCCGCACAGGTGTTCGCCGAGTGTGCCGACATCGACGAACGCAAACGCATTCGGCGGGTACATCTCTTCCGCAGTCGGTGCAAAAATCAAATCGGCACCGGCGGCCGCGCAGGTTTCGCAGTCGGCTTCGAAGGTACGCGGGTACTTCGAAAAATCCTCATTCGGGCCGAACTGCGTCGGGTTTACGAAGATTGTCGTCACGACGAAATCGCTCGCCGCTTTCGCCGCACGAATCAACGACGCATGGCCTTCGTGGAGCGCCCCCATCGTCGGTACGCAACCGATTCGCAGCCCGGCTGTTCGCGCGACCGCAACGGCCTTTCGCACCGCGAGAATGCTGTTCGCAACCGGTATCGCACTCATTCGCGGCCTGCTTCCAACGTCATTTTCAGGTACGCACGCGGTTCGGGGGTGTGCAAGCCAAGTTCGTTCGCAACGCTGGCGACGAGTGCCGCTGCGGCTGTCGCATCGACTTCCTCCGCCACGACTTCGACCTCTACGAATCGACCGACATAATCGACTTCGTCGAAGCAAATATTCACGGTGAACCGATCCCGCACAAACGAGTGAATCGCACGACTCTTGCTAACGATGGCCACAGGGCGGTACCCGAGTGCGAGGATCCAATCGACCGCATCTTGCTCGCTCGACTCATGTACCGCGAGCGGGAGTTCGATCTCCTTACGCGTCTTGATCGGCCCGCTCCGCTTCGGCCCTTTATAAGTCAGAATCGACTGACTGCCGATGGTGCGCAGCCGAAGCACTTCGTCGGTCTGGGCGAAATCGCGGTCGGGTGCGTTGAAGTAGCGATCCGTCTCGCGATGGTTGGCGGTCGGGTTCGCACCCCAGTTCTTCAAGGTGATGAGCATCTCCGCCCAATTGTCCGTGCGAAATTTCTGTTCGATTTCGAGCAATTCGTTCTCCTACCAATGCAGTCATCGCCTCGTGGGTAGAATAGTTTACGGATGGCGATTGGAAATGAACGCGAGCCGTAAAAGTGAGGAACGCTGTGCCGCAGTTACACCCGGTATGCAAAGTCGGTGAGATTCCGCTCGGCGAATCGATCGTGGTGACGTTGAACAAAAAAGATGTGGCCGTGTTCCACGACGATGGAAAATTTTACGCCATCGACGACATGTGCCCGCATGCGGGGGCATCGCTTTCCGGCGGTCACGTCGAGAACGGCACCGTCACTTGCCCGTGGCACGCCTGGTGTTTTCGCCTCACCGATGGCGCGCGAATAAACAGCCCAAAAGTGAAAACCGCTTGTTACACTGTTGAAATCATCGGCGATGTCCTGCATGTGGCCGTGCCCGATAAACCGGAGTGAGCGATGTCTCGTACAATTCGCGTTGTTGCGTTACTTCTCACAGGCACCTGCCTATGCGTGCTCGCTGGCACCGTGGCTTCGCAGCAAGCCAAGAAAACGGACGCGGCACCACGGCTCGAAGCGATTGCGGACACCAAGCTATTGATGGTCGGGTTGGCGAAATCGAACATGGATGGCCTCGGTAAAACGCTCAAGGATCGCCCCGCCGATGCGGAAGCGTGGGGCTACGTTCGCGGGCAGGGGTTGTTGATCGCTGAGACGGGAAATCTGCTGCTGATGCGGCCACCGAAGACGCGGCAGGCCCAAGATTCGTGGATGATCTTCTCGGTATCACTTCGCGAAGCCGGTGTGAAAGTCGCCAAAGCCGCCGCCGCCAAAGACTACCCCGCCGCTCGTGCCGCCGTCGCCAGCATGTCGAATGTCTGCAACCATTGCCACGAAGCGTTCCGCGTCGCCGAGCGTGTCGTGCCGCTTGCAGACTAATCCGGTAACGGCTTGCCTTTTGTCTCGGGGGCGAAGGCGATCAGGATGAGTCCGACGAGGTAGACGCCGCCGACTACGGCACAAGCGTTGCCATAGTCGTTGTCGAAGATGAGGAGCAAGTTTGCCATTTGCAAGTTGCCGACGGCCGCGAGGATCCGCCCGAAGTTGAAGGCGAAACCTTGACCGGTCGCGCGGACCGACGTGCGGAATAACTCGGGCAGATACAACGGCAGCCAGCCGTAAAACGAGGCGGTCGTTAGGCCCATCAGCCCGGCGGACAAGATCAACGTGGTTCCGTACTGCGTGTTCAATTTGTAGAAGCCAACCATGACGATGAACGAAACGATACACATGATGGCGTAGACGATTCGCCGCCCGTAAAGTCCGCCGAGTACCGCACCGAGGACGCAGCCGAACGCGGCACCCAACGACGAGGAAATCTGCATCAGCGGGATCGCTTCGGCGGGTGCGGGGAAACTGGCCGAGCCAACCCATTTGTACATCCACATCACGCCGGACCACGTGGCAAGCAGCGGCACGCCGCTCAACCCCGCCGCGAGTAACATCGTTTTCAGCGTACGACGGCGTTCCTGCGATGGCAGACCGACCCGCCGTAGATAACAGCGAACGGGGTACGTGTAACCCGCCGTGACCACGATCAGACACGCGATCGAAACGAGGATACGAAGTGTCATCGTGTGATCGAAACCAACAGCGCCCCACTGCGTCGTATCGGTGGCCCACGCATAGATCATGACGGTGGCTGCAATGGCTCCGATCAGCACGCCGATCAAATCGCGCGTCGACCAGTTCGAAACTCGCCCTGTTTTCTTTTCGGCTTGCCACTTCTCGGACTCGGGAACGAATAGCCGTAACAACAACGTCGAGAGTGCCGGTATCGCGCCGATGAGCATGAGCAATCGCCAGTTTCCGTTGGCAGTCAGCGAGCGTGCCAAAGATTCGGGACAGCCGATTTGCAAGAGAAAGCTGGGAATTTCGCCGCCGAATTGCAGTAACGTGTAGGCAATCGAGCCGATGAGCGTGTAGCCGAGGTTACCGAACGCACCGATCCAGCCCGCGAGCCACGCGCGCGATGAGTTCGGCCAAAGCTCCATCACGAGCGCCACACCGAGTGCCCATTCGCCGCCCATGCCCAGCGCACCGATGAACCGCAGCACGGCGAGGTGCCAGACTTCCTGCGACGCCGCACTCAGCCCGCTACACAGCGAATAGACGAGCACACTCACCGTCATGGCACGAACGCGTCCAATCCGATCGCCGAGCCAGCCGAACAGCACGCCGCCCGTTGCGGCACCCACCAAAAACATCGCAATGATGACGCCAAACCACCGGTTCACGTTTGCGTCGCCTTTGCTGGCCCCCATCAATTCCGCGAGCGCAGACTTCGCAACGAGCGGGAACAAACCCATTTCCATGCCGTCGAACATCCAGCCGAGCAACGCCGCCGCAAGTGCCAACCAGCGTGCGTTCCGCGATGGGTGCGGTGGAATTTCTACAGTCATTGTCAACTCGGCAAGGTGTCTGCGGAACCAATAACACGTTACGACAATCCGTGACGTTGAGTATAAAGTTCGGATCGCAAAACGCCAATTTGTAAGTATATTAGCACTAAATCCGATTACCCGAACTTGTCAGGAACAGCGAATGCACCGGTTACCCTCGATGGCAATTGTCTTTTTTTCGATACTCGGCCTGTCGCGGTTTGCCGCGTGTGCGAGTGTGCCGGAAAAGAGTTTCGACCCTGCGAAATATGCTTCATTGCAAGAGTGTATCGTTGCCGCATCCGAATGGGGAACGGCAGAAAAAGGCTGCGGGGTCGTATCGTTAACTGGCACCGTTTACGAAGTGACGAAGACACTCGAACTCGGCTCGCACATGCGTCTGCAAGGCCAGCCAGAAGGCAAACGGACAACGCTTCATTTCATGGGACCACAAGCGGCATCGGATAAAGAAGCGATGGCCGTCATCCATATTGCCGCGAATAAAACCAATGTCACAATCTCGCACATCGACTTCACGCGAAAAACGCCAGGACAGGGCGGTGGTGGCTACGGAGGTGTATTTCACACCGATGTGGCCGTCGTCGTACAGAATCCCGTTTCGCATGTGAAATTACTACATTGCAAAATCACCGATTACTCGGCACTCTTCCAATCGACGAATATGGCAAAATGGTCGCAAGAAGTTGAGATTGGCCACTGCGAAGCCGTCAATAATCACGCGTACTTCGCACATGTCATTACGACACGCGGCCTCAAGTTCCACGACAACATCATCGAACAAATCAACCTCGGCGAGAAGTGGCTCCATGCCGGTTCGATGTTTCGCGGCGTACAGGGTTCGGAATTCATCAATAACAGTCTGAATCGCAACGGAGGCGGGAGGGCGTTTAACGGTTTCTTGTTTGAGTCGATTCCGCCACTCAAGGAACTCGGCGGGAAATCCGGCGCATCGAACGTGAATCTGGTGATACGCGGCAACAACATTCGCCGCACGAAAGAGGAAGGAATTCTCATCGAGCGATCCCGTGAAGCCGAGGAGTGTTGCGTGGGTGATGTCGTGAATGCAACAGAGAAAACGCTCAGTCGGAAGCCGGGAACCGGTTACGGCAGCAAGGGTATCAAAGTCTGGGCGAACGATTTCTGGCAAGATCGCACGGTAGTGATCGTTAACGGTCGCGGGTTAGGCCAGGTCCGCCAGGTCGTTTCCAACACGGACAGCACGCTGACGATCGATCGCATCTGGGACACACTCCCCGACACCTCATCCGTGTTCTCAGTGATGCACCACACCGACAATGTAATCATCGAAAACAACACCATATCCGACAGCGGAAAAGCGAGTATTGCTCCGTACATTTGCTGTGGGACGACGGTCCGTAATAACAAAATGTCGATGTGCATGAACCACGAGTGGGACACGGCAACCGTCGAGATGATGTGCGTGAACGTTAACGGCCAGTTCGGCGACAACGATGGTACGCTTTGGCCAAACTATAACAATGTCGTCGAGAAGAACACCATTGAACAACAGCGCTCGATGGTTGGTATTCGCGTCGGCAATACTAATTTTTCTTCGCAACTCTCCCAGTTTCGCACGGGTATTTCCACGTACAACATACGCATTGAAAATAACGTAGTAGATATGAAGGGTGCAACGAACGGACCGAACGCGATCGTGGATGGCAAATCGGCATTTTCAGGCAGCGTGGGTATCGTCGTCGAGTCGTGCTATCTGGATGAAACCCGCAAAGTCGTCGTGAGAGGTAACACCGTCAAAAATGCCGGCTTCGGGTTATGGATCGGGTCGCAATTTGAGTCGCACGACACGAACAACCAAGGCCGAGTGTTCGGCGTTTGCGCGTTCGATAACGCCTTTAACGATTGCAAAATTCCGGTACACCTTAGCCAAGGTGTGACCATCGATACGGCATTACCGATTCCAAATCTGGCACTCGGTGCGTTGGCGACCGCATCATCGGTTTACGACCGCACGACATTACCGCAATATAGCGTCGATGGCAGTATCGCGAATGGTGGTTGGTCTCCCAAAGCCGAACCTGGCGAAACTTCCTGGTTGCAACTCGATCTGGGCAAAGAATATTCCCTTTCGCGCATCGAGGTCGTTTTGCGGCACGATATCGATCAGCCCGAGACGCGCAAAAACTTTCAAGTGCTCGGTTCGAACACTGCCGATTTCAAAAATCCGACAGTTTTGGGAAGCCAAGGAAACACATCGTTGGCACACAAATCGACGTGGTCCATTGACCCGAACGGGAAGGCCACGTACCGCTATTTGCGAATCGCGAAAACATTGCCGGAATACTTCTTCATCGCGGAAGTGCGTGCATTTTCAAACGATATCGAACCAAAGCCGTAATCGATTGTTGCAGATACGGTCACAGATGCAGTACGATGTAGCAATATTACATTGTCGCCATCCGACTTGCCGGGATTGTATTCATGATGTCGAAACCGATCCTAATTTTGTTGTTGCTGGTGTTGTCGCCAGTAGCTTTCGGACAAGGGTTTTCGCCGAAGGAAGCCGTTGCGCGGATGACGCTGCCGCCGGGGTTTACGGTGCGGGCGGTGGCGACCGAACCGATGATCCGGCAGCCGTTGAGTATGTCGTTCGACGAACGTGGGCGGTTG
The DNA here is from genome assembly GCA_043727665.1 of Limnoglobus sp. Taxonomy (GTDB): domain Bacteria; phylum Planctomycetota; class Planctomycetia; order Gemmatales; family Gemmataceae; genus Limnoglobus. The sequence continues at coordinate 14,687 of JAYSYI010000309.1, forward strand.
TGGGTGTTGCAATACTTGCAGTATCCGAACCCGGCCGGTTTGAAGGCGATCAAGCAAGATCAGTATCTGCGCACAATCTGGGATCGCGTGCCCGAACCGCCACCAAAAGGGCCGAAAGGGGCGGATCGCATTACGATCCTATCGGACCCCGATATACACGGTGTGTATCGCAAAAGCCACGACTTTCTGACGGGGCTGAACATGGCCACCGGCTTTTGCATCGGGCGCGGCGGCGTGTATGTTGTGCAACCGCCCTACTTGCTATTTTACCCCGATAAAAATGGCGACGATATACCCGATACCGACACGCCCGATGTGTTGGCAACGGGCTTCGGCATGGAAGATACCCACTCGTACGCGAACTCGTTGCAGTGGGGGCCGGACGGTTGGCTGTATGGAGCACATGGCAGCACCGTGACGGCCAAAATCGTCAACCCCGGTGGTACGCCGAACCCGATCGAGTTCCAGCAAGGGATCTGGCGTTACCACCCGATTACGAAACGTTTCGAGCTATTCGCCGAGGGCGGAGGCAACACATACGGCCTCGATTTCGACAAGCATGGTAATGCCATCGCGGGCACGAACGACGGGCGATCTGCGTGTTTGCATCAAGTGCAAGGCGCATACTATGTGAAAGGTTTCACCAAGCATGGCCCGCTACATAATGCACATACATATGGTTACTTCGAGCACATCCCCCACGCGAACTTTAAGGGGGGCCACGTGACATGCGGTGGCGCGATCTATCAGGGCGAAACCTACCCCGCCGAGATGCACGATCAGTACATTGCGGGTAACTTATTATCGAATGCCGTCTATTGGCACAAATTCACGTCCGACGGTGGCACGTTCAAAAACAGCCACGGTGGCGATTTGCTAGTGGCGAACGATACCTGGCATC
>JAYSYI010000310.1:0-5164 GCA_043727665.1 Limnoglobus sp.
GCAGTGAATTGCGCTTTGTTGTTGGCCGTGGGGAACTGGCCATCGCGCGGCGGGTTCGGCAAATAGAAGCCGCCCGGTTGTCGCACCCGTACGTTGTAATCGTCGAAGCCCGGTATCACTTTTTCAATGCGGTCGCGGATGCGGTCGTAGTCGTTTACAAAGTCCTCCCACGCAATGTTTCCCTTCGTGCCGAGTGTCGCTTTCGCCAACCGCGCGACGATGTCCGTTTCGCTGAGTAAATGCGGCGACACGGGGCTGAGATTGCCGCGCGACGCCTGCACAACGCCCATCGAATTTTCCGTCGTGATGAACTGTTCCTTACCGCCTTGCACGTCGCGTTCGGTTCGCCCGAGGCACGGCAGAATCAGTGCCGTCTGCCCCGTCACGAGGTGCGAGCGGTTCAATTTAATCGACACGTGAACGGTAAGTGTGCAGCGTTTCAGGGCGCGGGCGGTGTAGTCGGTGTCGGGCGTCGCAGACAGGAAATTGCCACCCATCGCGAAGAATACTTTCGCGTCCCCGGCGTGCATCGCCTTGATCGCGGCAACGGTATCAAGGCCGTGATGCCGTGGCGGCGCGAAGCCGAACTCCTTGCCGAGGTTATCCAGAAACCACTCCGGCGGATGCTCCCAGATGCCCATCGTGCGGTCGCCTTGCACGTTCGAATGACCGCGCACGGGGCACAGTCCCGCACCCGGTTTGCCGATACTGCCACGTAGCAAAATCAAGTTCACGACGTCTTGAATCGTGGCGACCGCGTGCAGGTGCTGCGTGAGGCCCATCGCCCAACATGCGATGATTTTGCTCGATTTGCCGATGATGTTCGCAATGCGTTCGATGTCGTCTTGCGCCAGTCCCGACTGCGCGACGATGGCGTCCCACGTGATGGTTTTTAACGATTCGCGAAGTGCGAGGAAACCTTCGGTGTTCTCGGCCACGAACACGCCGTCGATCTGCTCGTTGGCGATCAACGTCTTCATAACGCCTTTCAGGAAAGCCTGATCGCCGCCAATTTTCACTTGCAGATATTCATCGGCGAGGTGCGTACGCATGACGCCGAGCATCCCGCGTGCTTCTTGCGGGTTGTGAAACGCGAGTAACCCCGCTTCCTTCAGCGGGTTCACGGCGATGATTTTCGCACCGGCGCGTTTCGCTTTTTGGAGTGCGGTCAACATCCGTGGGTGGTTCGTGCCGGGGTTCTGCCCGAGTATCAGAATCACTTCCGCCTTCGGGAAATCGTCGAGCTTCACCGTGCCTTTGCCGATGCCGACGGTCGTCGACATGGCCGCGCCGGACGACTCATGACACATGTTCGAGCAATCCGGAAAATTGTTCGTGCCGTACATCCGCGCGAACAATTGGTACAGGAACGCCGCCTCGTTCGAGGTTCGCCCCGATGTGTAAAAGATCGTTTCGTCCGGCGTGGCGAGTGCGTTTAACTCCTTTGCAATCAGGGTAAATGCCGCGTCCCAACCGATTGGCTCGTAGTTTCGCAAACCGGGTCGCAGCACCAGCGGCTCCGCGAGGCGGCCCTGAATGCCGTGCCAATAATCGCTCTGCTTGCCGAGTTCGTCGATGCTGTGCGTGCGAAAAAACTCGGCACCGATCGTCTTCGTGTCGGCTTCCCACGCGATCGCTTTTGCACCGTTTTCGCAGAACTCGGCGAAGGCACGATGGTCGTCCGGGTCGGGCCACGCGCAGCTCGTGCAGTCGACGCCGCCCTTCTGGTTAAGCATCGCCAGCGCCCGCGTTCCGCGGATCACGCCCGCCGTGCCCCAGACGTGCTTCATCGAACTGACGACCGCCGGCAGCCCCGCCGCCACCGCCTTCGGTTCGTTCAACGTCAACCCCGTCGGTTGCTCCGGGCACATCGCTTCGGGGATCGGTGTCATGGCATTGTCAGTCATAAAAACCCCTTCGCTGTCAAGCATCCAATTCCAAGCGGATCCGTTCCGCACCGCAGTATATGTTGAACCGCCCATCGCGAACGAAGCCGAGCAGCGTCATGCCGAACCGCGTCGCCAATTCGACGGCGAGGCTCGAGGGCGCACCGACCGCCGCGAACACTGGCACACCGGCCATAATCGCTTTCTGCACCAGTTCGAAACTCGCACGGCCACTCACGAACACTATCCGTTCCGTCAACGGCAACCGTCCCGCGAGGCACTCCACACCGATCAGTTTATCCGCGGCGTTGTGCCGTCCGACATCTTCGCGTGCAGCCAGTATCTGGCCCTCATTATTAAACAGCGACACCGCGTGCAGCCCACCCGTTTGTGCGAAAGTCGGTTGCATCTCGCGCAATCGGGATGGCAGTTTGTGAATTACCGATGCCGGAATCGTCGCGCCACTCGGCGGTATCATTTCGCACGATTCTTCGATGCCATCGATCGTCGTTTTACCGCACAAACCGCAACTCGAATTCATCACGCCGCTGCGTTGTAGCTTCGCCAAATCCACACGCACACCCGGCGATAAGTCCACGCGGACGACGTTCGGTTCGCGTTGCACGATCCGCATTACATCGCTCGGCAGCGTCAACACGCCTTCCGCAAACAGCAACCCCACCGCGAGTTCGCCATCGTGGCCCGGCGTCCGCATCGTGATCGAAATCGTCTTGCGGTCGCGATTGTTCCCCGGCCCAAACCCTATGCGAATATCGAGCGGTTGCTCGACCGCCAGGTGGTCGCGCTTCACCACCGCACGTTCGCCAACGACTTCGATCACTTGCGTTTCGAACGTCCCGATAAGCGTTGGATTTTCAGCAGGAATCATGAAGGGATTATACGGATGTACGACGAAGCCCAAGGGATGCTTATGTGATTCGCAGCCACTTTCGAAGTGAATTCAGTTGGGTTTCGTCGACAGGTACATGCGAATCAGTAACGCGAACATGGCAACCAAAAACGAAATGACCACGCCGAACATCCAGCGAAGCAGGATCATCTCTCCCGAAAGCTTGAGCTGATTCGAATCCATCTTGGCCGAAAGTTCGGTTTTGACTTGATCGATTTTCGCGTCGAGCTTCTTTTCGACCAAGTCAATCCTGGAGCTCAACTCCAGCCGAAGCGGATCGATTTTGGCAGTGAGATCGTTTTTGTTCTGGTCGATTTTTACCAGCAGTCGTTGTTCGACTTCGCGGATCTTGACTTCGATATCCGCGACGGCACGCTTGAGGTCTTCCTTGGTTGTGACTTCGCGAAAGTTGATCGAGAACACTTCGGACAGAACTTGTGCCTCGGCTTCGGCTTGCTTGTCCGGCACGCCGACAGCCTTGAGCGCGTTTGCGAATTTCAGGGTGTCGAACGTCGCCGTCGCCATGATTGTTCCCAGTGTGACAACCACAGTATACACGTTCTGCCTATCACTGATCCGTCAAAAACGTACGGCGTCACGTGCCGTCGCCTTTTTGGCGATAGACGAAGACGGTCGCGTCTTCGGTTGGGCCTTCGGGCCAGTGATACATCATGACGGCTTTGTTTTTGCTGTCGGTGACGACGTTTTTTGCGGCTTCGTGCATCGGCAATCGCGAGTGTGGCGACTTGCCATTCTCGTAGACCACCCAGCGATACTCCGGCACTTCGGGGAAGCTCGGAATGTGATATTGCGTGTAACCCGCGTACCAACTCGCCCAGTCGTACGGGTCGATCAACGCATCTTTCGGGCCGACTTTCCCGCGTAGGAATTCCCCTGCGGCTTTGTGCCCAATCCGGCTCTCGTGAGGTGGCTTCATCGCGACCGGTACCGCACTGCCGACGAGCAACAACAGCACGACTGCGGGTGCCCAACTCGCACGGACGCGGAAGAGTTTGAGTAGCGGTTCGATTGCCGCTACCGCGAAGATACACGCGAGTAATGCGAGCAATACCGTGTGCCGTTCGGAGACGTAGCCTTGCATGATGCCGAGCATCGCGAGAATGGAGGTATTGACGATGGCCAGCACGATCACGACGCCGAACCCGACATCGTCGAAGATCGTTTTGCGGAACAGAACGACGCCGATGAGTCCGAGCACGAAGGCGGCGTAGTGTGCCGTTTTGAAGGTTTCTTTCACGATCGCTTTGACGGCCCAAACATACTTGCTCGTATCGCGAACGGGGTCGTACCAGTCGGCGAACAGCGTCGTCTGCACGACCGCGCGCTCGCTTGTGCCTTTCATCCAAAGGCGATTCGGCTGATTTCCCTTCAACTGACCGACGATACTATCGAACGTCGGCTTGTTCGAAATCTTGCCGATCAGCCCCATGTACGGCACCGCGACCAACAGCACGCCGACGCCCAAACTTGCGAGCAGGCCGATCGCCTGATCGCGCGGCCAACGCCGCAGGAAGCCCATGATGGTAATCGCAGTCGCCGCCGCGAGAACGACCATCAGCCCTTCGGGGCGAACGAGGTACGCGACGCTGCTCATCATGCCGCAAGCGAGAAACCCACTGACGGAACAGGTCCGTGCCGCACGCACGCCGAGCGCGAGTGCCGACGACACGAAGAGCAAGTACAGCGATTCGGAGAGGCCATCGCTGGTGATGTGCGCGATCACGGGTGCCACCTGGAAAAGAACCGCGCCGCCGAAGCCGACGAACGGCCGCCCGAACAACATCCGGCCGAGCCAGTACGTCGGGAACACCATCAAGACGGCCGCCATCGCACTGACGATTTGCGCACTCGTCAGCACCGTTTGCGGAAGGCTCTCGGCACTCGCCGGGCCTGTTACGAGCGACACGAGATAGATCATCACCGGGTACGCGGGCGGGTGATGGCTATCGCCTTTCCGCAGCACGTCGAGGAACGTCGGCGGGCGGGCCGTATCTGCATTCGGGTCGATCATTGCATGGGGGTTGCCCAAATTCAGCGCCATCCGTGCGAACGTCAGACTGTCTCGCGCAGTGACGGCCGTGTGGGAAATTAGCCAGCCGTGGATCGCAATCGACACGGCAATCAGAATCGCGAGGTAGCCCCAGTCCGCCGCCGCAAGCCGATTCTGACGCGGAACGACTTCCAGTTTGGCACCGACATGCGCATCCATACGACCGACTCCCGAGTTTCATCCAGTGAACGAGTAGCAGATCGTAAAGGAGAAGTCCGCGCAACGTCAAGCCGGGTCGTACAATCGAGGTAACGATTCCCTTACGGTGCCACTTGCGATTCCTTATTGATGGCTATA
>JAYSYI010000311.1:0-5162 GCA_043727665.1 Limnoglobus sp.
CGTTTGGCGAACGCCCATGCCCGATGTCGCCGCCGTCAACGCCGTCGCGGTGAAGTTGTTCGGCACCGGTTCGAGGTTGTACGACTTGCCGGTGATAACATCGATCGCTTGTTTCGGTGCGTTGAAGTACGCATCGCGACCTTGCGCACTGAACGTTGCCCCGCCATCGATACTCGTGGCGACGTAGTTGGAGAGTCGCAGGTTGCTCGCATCTTGTCGCGCGTCGTACCACGACACACCGAGCGTGCCCGATAGCGGATCGACCGCAATCGAGGGCATGAACTGCGAGCGGTTGCCTTCGCTGTAGTGATCGCCCGCCGAGTCGTCGTTGACACGGACGGTGGTTCGCGTAGCGCCGTTGTCGTCCGATGAGAAAACGTAAACGTTCGGATTGGTGAACGCACCGGCGGTCACGCCCGCGCCCGTGAATGCGCCATACAGTCGACCTGCGTTCGTACCCGGCAGTACCGCACCGGCGGCGCTAATTTGGGGAATGCTCGTGTCGTACGCAATACTGAGGCTCGCTCCGATACCCGCCGCCGGCGACGACGCATTCGCGACTGGTTGCAGCGTGTCGGCACCGTTCGTCAAAAAGAACGGACTGACAGGTACCGACAAAGTGTCCGTACCAAAACCGCTGTTATTGAAGCGCGATACCAACTTGAACGACCACGCATCGACCGATTGCGTCGGCGTCGTATCCTGACGGGTATCGGTCACCTTCAGTTGCCACGTCCCGGTCAGCTGAGCGGCCGTTTGGCCATACAGGCTTGCCAGACTACCGAACTCCGGACGGAAGTGAGCGAGGAACGGCGAAACGTTGACGGGGTTCGTGATACCGCGTGGGGCTTCCTGATCGAAGACGATGCCGGGGCGACCGCCAGGGCTATAACCGGGGTTCACGATCCCAGGCAGGCCGATACCGGCAACGCTGTTACCGTCGGTTTGAATCCGGTTCGTGAACAGAGTCACGGCGACACCCGATGGACTGATGAGCTGAACGCTCAACTGACTCGCATTGGCGTGCGTCAGCGCGAGAGTCACATCAATGTCGGAGAGCGTCGAAAAATTCGCCGACAAGCCAGAAACGACGTTGTTGAACAGCGTCGACTTGGCGATGTGAGGTAAACTACTGCCCGGATCGAATGCATCGCCGATACCGCCGGTGTTTCCCTTAAACGTTTGCGCCACAACGGGCGTCACCGGATCGGGCGTGATGCTGTTGAACGTGAGCAGGCCGACCGTCGTGTCGACGCCAGCAATTTTCTGGGTGACATTCCCTGTCGAGGCAATCGTGAGATTGCCAGGGCTAACGTTGCTAGCGGGTGCGAATGCGCCGACCGGAGAAATACCGAGTGTCGACGAGTTGAATCCCCCGATTTTCGTGTACCCGGAATCGGTCACGAGTACGGGATTCGAGAAGTTCAACCCGCGATCCGCCGATGCGGCAACGAGAACCGCACTGTTGTTCAAGAACGGATTATTGGCATCAGCCAAGGCGTTCGAGTTCCACGCGACGTACACGCCTTTGCCCGATGACGGATCGGACCGTACACCGCCCGTAACCGGGTCGGTCAATTTCGCGGCGTTATTATCGACGAATACGAACGGGTTCAGCGCCGGATCTTGCCCGATCCAGTTGTACAGTTTGACCGCACCGTTAAGCCCCGATGGCGAGCCAGATGTGAAACTGAACGAATTGAACAGGAGTTCCCCGCTCGTCTTATCTGCATTCGTCTGGAGTTGCGAAATGTAAACCGAACCATCGCGATCGAATGCGACGGTCGGATTATAGGCGTTCAAGTACCGGATTTGATCGTTCGGCAAACCCGTCGGGTTGATGTTCGGGTCGACATCGCGCAAATTGCGATCCGTTCGATCGAAGAATTTGAGCCAACTCACTCCACCATCGGTCGACGAGAAGCCGACGACACCCGTACCACCGGCTACGGGTACAACCGTGGCGACGAGCACCTGATTCAGCGGGTTCGCTGGGTTGGCCGCAACGACCGGCCCGATGAGATCACCGCCAACGGTAATCCCCAAGAGCGACACTGCTGCCCCCGGTGCCGTCTGCGTTGGCAGTGGCAGCACGGCGGGAACGACGCGCTCTTCGTATTCTTGCACCCGTAGTCGAGGGAGTAGCGAAGGTCGGATGCCGGTCTTGTTCGCAGGACGAGTGCGGTGGACCCAAGAACGGAACAGGCGGGAGAATCGTTCGGAAGACATTGGACACACCCTGTCGGCCAGCGGAGTGGGAAGATTTTGTGGAATACCCGGTATCCGAGTTCGCAAGCGACCTCAGAGATGCGACTCCGCATCAAATTCACGACGTTAAAATAATTACGGTACTCCGTAACTATTAAGACGAACCACTCGCGCATTTGGAGTGGTGAATTCCGGGAATATTAATCCGGTCCTTACTTTTAGCCGTCTTTCCTAAACCCCGCAAGGCAATCAACCTGAAAACTTGTCATTGTTTATCGTGCTTCTCCGTTTTGATCCATGCAGACCGAACTTCCCGGCCTCGCGCGTTCCGTACAACCAATCCATGCGGTCACAATCGATTTACCCTCACCGAAAATGCACCAATGACGATTACCGCTTGTTTTGTCACGCGAAACCACGAATCCAGCCTCGACGCATCGCTCGCCTCGGTACGGGCACTGAACGCGCAATTGGTTGTCGTCGATACCGGTTCGACGGATCGCACAATCGACGTCGCGAATCAGCACGGTGCCACAGTTGTGGCGTTTCCATGGAACGACGATTTCTCTGCCGCGCGAAATACCGCACTCGATCGCGCCACTGGCGATTGGATTCTCTGGTTGAACCCCGATGAAGAAATCGATCCGCAAACAATTCCGCTTGTGAAACGAGCTACGGAAGCCGCCGATATGTTTGCGTACGACATGCGAGTCGTGTGCGAATTCGATGCGAAACGCCCGAGTTTCGGACCTGTGATGTGGGAACCCCGGCTGTTCCGTCGCGACCCGGCGGTGCGTTACTACCGGCGACTGCACCCCGCATTCGTCACGCCACTCGTGGACATCGCGAATCGGCACGGTCAGCGGCTCGATTTGGTGAAGGCTGGCAATATTCTGCACCACGGTTACCTTTCCACGCTGACCGTCGACAAGTTGCAATGGGGCGTGAAGCTACTCGAAGCCGAACTGCACGACCGACCCGGCCAGCTCGATTTGACAATCGAACTCGGCCGAAACACCTTGTTGTTGAACGATCCGCGTGGGCACGACATTCTGGCACAGGTCGACGAACCCGTTCGCACGTTGGCAGTTACCGGCAATTCCCCGCCACCTGCCGTGGGCATGTTCCTGGAGTACCTGTTGACGGTTTCTGGCGCACAGCGTCGCAGCCAGATTTCGCGTGAAGAAGCCACATCGCTTGCGGATCGCTGGTTCGCCCGCACGCCGCCGGTGTTGTGGGCACTGTCCGTTGAGCGTTACGCGGCCCAGGACTATGCGAAATGTGCCGAACGGCTGAATCAGTTGCTCGCATTGGGCCGTTCGGGCGACTACGACGTAAGTGCGACGTTTTCGACGGACATTCTCGGTCCGTCTGCGATTCTGAATCTCGGCTTGTGCCACTTCCAGATGAAGCAATGGGCGGAAGCGAAAGTCTGCTTCGAGACCTTACGCACCGACCCCACGCGTTCGCAACAAGCCGCCAGGCTTTACGCGCAAACTTGCGAAAACGCGAAATAATATCGACGTAAGTCACAATTGCGGAGGATCATAAACCGGTTTTTGGGTCTGTTTTCTCGTCTCAAAATGCCACTTGAGATCGCAAATTGCAAATGTGTTTCGGGCGTTTTTGCCGTAACTTCAACTACTGTTGTGGGTTGCGTCGATTATCACTCGATTGGCACTCGCCGTAAGTACTGACTAAAAATCGACCGGACGCGCCTTTTTCATGTCACTTTGCGCCTTTTTCATGTCATTATGCGACATTTCTGTGTCATTTCGCGACACTTCTGTGTCATTTTCAGCACGGCACGAATTCCGACTTACGTCAAATCGTCGAAAGCATTTTGCTTATTAAAAATCGTGTGGGTGTGGGCATTTCTCACTCAGCCGCCGCGGGGCGAGTCGAACTTGTGCGGGATCTGATCGGTGTCGAGTGGCAGGCGGTATTTGTCGGGGTTGGCGTGATTGTAAGGCTGCGTCGGGAAGTTAATCAGCACCGCGTCTTTGGAGCCGAAGTTGTAGTCTGCATGCCAGATTCCCGGAGGGATGTTCATTAGTCGTCGCCGGAATTCCGACAGAACAATTCGCGAAACGAGGCCCAATGTCGGCGAGTCGGGACGGGCATCGTAGAGGACGACTTCGAGTTCGCCGAACAGCAGGAAGTAGCGATCCTCATTCACTTTATGCAAACCCCAACCCTTGGTGATGCCAGGGCGGATCGTGAAACAGTACGTGAAAACCACCGGATCCGGTTTCCACCCCCACCTCGGGTCGAATACCTCGCAGACGGTACCACGCTCATCGACATGGGTCACATTATCGTGGAAACTCACATCGGCTGGTAGTAATTGGCGGGGGTTTCCATCAGGCGTAACCGTCGATACATCGCGAATCATACGAACGTCCTTGTCGGTTATTTACGGAACATTTTGCAGAGCTTCGTCTCGTTTGCGAACCGTCTCGTACCAAGCGTCTTTGAGTTCGAGATGACACTGAACCATCTTGAAATAGACCTTATCGAGAACCTCCTGAACGAAACCAATCCGCCACTCCGGGTCGGTAATCTGGCGTGCCCAGATGGCCAATTCGGCTTCGCGGCGTTCCAAAGTCCAGCCGATGCGATGGCTGCCCGCGAAATTCAGTGCGGTGGCTCGCGCGCCACTGTTGGCACGGCAAGCGGGGTCGGTCAGAAATTGCTGCCACATGTACAAATCGGTATACGTGCCCACCGGCGTGGTTCGCCAACCGAAGGGCAGTCGCCGATACGCTTTAAGCGTATGCGCGCCGCAACTCAGGCAGACGCGGCTCACTCCGGCCAACGTCGCGATTCGGTCGCGCGGGTCGGTATGATCGATCGAGATAAACCCACCGAGGCCGCCTTCGGGCTGAATGTATACCGGCAGCGAGTGTGCCCAGTCCGCATTTTGCAGTAATTCGCTGACATTCTCGATGTGA
>JAYSYI010000312.1:0-5162 GCA_043727665.1 Limnoglobus sp.
GAACCGAGAACCGCATTCGGTTGGATTGTCGCGGCTGTTGCGTCATGATGGGAGAAACGACCTCGAACGGGGGAAGGCAGCGATGGCTTTACCGAAACTCCTGATTACGCTTGGCGATGTGGCGGGGATTGGGCCGGAGGTCGTGGCGAAGGCGTGGCCGCGGTTGGCGGCGTATTGTCAGCCCGTTGTTGTTGGCGACTCGCGGTTTTTGCCGCGCGACATTCCATGCGTCAATCCGTCGACGGCCGATCTTTCGGGTGTGACACCTGGCATGGTTCATGCGGCGGCGGGGCGGGCGGCGTACGATTGGCTCGTGTATGCGATCGATGAATGTCTCGCGGGGCGGGCCGATGGCATCGTCACTTGCCCGCTGCACAAAGAGGGGCTTCACGCAGCGGGGATTGCGTTCCCTGGGCACACGGAAATCCTCGCCGACCGCACGGGGGCCGCTTCGCACGCCATGCTGCTCTACGACGACGATCTGCCGCTCGCGGTGGCGCACGTGACCTTGCACCAAAGCCTACGGAGCACGTTCGAACATATTCACATCGATTCCGTACTCGACAAGATCCGCTTGCTGAACGCGATCGTCCCGAAGCTGACGGGCACGCCGGCGCGGGTCGGCGTGGCGGCACTGAACCCGCATGCCAGCGATGGCGGATTGTTCGGTAACGAGGAAGCCGAGATCATCGCGCCGGCGGTGGCGCTGGCGAAACGCGAAGGCATCGACGCCAGCGGCCCGATCCCGTCCGATGCGATTTTCTTGCCGCACAACCGCGTGAAATTCAACGGCATCGTCGCGATGTATCACGATCAGGGGCACATCGCGATGAAACTACTCGGCGGGCGGCGGGCCGTGAACGTGACGGCGGGCCTGCCGATCGTGCGTACGAGTGTGGCGCACGGCACCGCATACGACATCGTCGGCAAGAACCTTGCGGACGAATCGAGCTTGATTTCGGCGGTTCGTGTGGCCGCACGGCTGGCGGGGAAATGACACTACCCACGGGCGCATTACTCGGCTGGCAGCAGAGTCGCCGGGTGCAAGGGCTGCCGACGATCACGGTCTTCGTCGGACCGGAAACGCTCGGATTGCGCGAGTGGCGCACCTGGAATTCGCAGAATCAACGGCGGATCGCGGTCGGTTCGAGCCTCGAATTGGCCGTGCGTGAAGGCTTCGAATCGCTCAATCTCACGGCGTTGGCTGCATGTTGGATGGAACGCAACACCGGCTCGCAACCCGTCGTCGAAGCGATGACGGTTTACGACCTCGATCATCTTTGGCGCGATCTGCCGAACGCGAAGACCAACCCCGTTGCGGCGGTGGCGTACCACGTATTGCACGAGAAAATCCGGCAACGGCCGAACGACATTGCGGATGTGCCGTCCCTCCTTGGCTTGTGCGGCTTGGTACCGGAAGCGGCGTGGCCTGCGCTCTTGGTGATTGCAACAAACCACGATGACTTTGCGAAGTCGATGGCCGATCTGGAGCGATTGGCACTGCAAATCCCTCGTTTGCCAACGAGCATTTGCGTTTCGAAAGCGGTGTACGAAGTCGCGGTGGCGAGTGCCACGCGAACAATGTCGTTGGCGCGAGAAGGCGAAGTCTTTCTAACGGGTTTGTCGGCGGTAGACTTGACCGTGCGACTGCAAGCCGGCGGCGTTGCGGAGCCACTTCCCCTGGAATCGATTCGGCACCTGGCCACGGCGGGCGTCGGCGCGGAGGTGGCGGACTTGTTCGTCGAAGCGGCGGCGACGGTGGGAACGGAATTCCGCAGTGCGAGCGAGAAATTCCTTTTCGAACAACTCGAATCGATGCCGCAAACCGTGGGTTTGTTCCTGCCGAATCAGGATCTGGAATTCCTGCACGGAACGCGGCGGGCCGAAGCCGACATGGTCGCAGCGTCGTTGAAATTGGTCATCGAAGTCGATGGCGGGTACTTCCATTTGAACCCCGAAGCGTACCGCCGCGACCGCCGCAAAGATCACGCCTACCAACAGCACGGCTACTGGGTTCTGCGGTTTTTAGCGGAAGATATTGTGGCCGATCTCGAAAACATCCTCGATACCATAACAATGGCCGTTGCGATTCGGCGGCCACCACGCCCATCCTGAGGTGCCCGCCTTTGTCTGACACCACCCACCCGCTCGTTGACATCATGCTCGCCCGGCTGCTGATTCCGGGGAAGAAACCGCCCGCGCTGGGGGTGATACACAAAGATCTCTCGCCGCTCTTTCAGGGCAGACTCACAAAGGATCGCGTGGCAGCCGTGATGATGGAACTGCGGTCGTCGGGGTTCCTGCCCGCGAAAGGGCAACTCATTACCGACTCTGGGCGAGTCCGCGGGTTGGCGTACCTTGGCATCGCGCAACTCCCTCCGAAATGCAACTGGGCGACGATCCGCGCGAAATTTCTGATCCCCAAAGCGCTCGGTCTGACGCCATGGTCCGAAGCTGAAGTCGCACGCCTCAGCAGTACCGATAAACTTGCCGCCCGGTTATTGAAGCAGAAATACGACCTGCCCGTATCCGCCGATACGAACCTGACCGGAGTGCTCGAATCGCTCGTCTGTCGGCTCATCGGCTACCCAACATTGACGACGCTCAAGGAACTGGCCGCCGTGGCAATCAGCCGCGAAGTCGGTGCCGAACCAACGCTGCCCGCGAAAGAACTCAACAAAGTCGCACCGCGACTGTTACTCGGCTCGACCAAAAGCGGCATCGAAGGCTTCCGCGCATTGGTACTCAACGGCACACTCAAAGACGAGCCGAAGCCCGAGTTGGAAGCGTTTGCGGAGCGCGTGACGGCATCGGCGCGAACCTGCCCAACGGGTTGGTTTGGGGACGATCTCGTATTCATCTCGCACGTTTGGAAGCACTTAGAGCCGGAGTTTCCATCGCTTGATCTCGCGGGATTCAAAACGAAATTGCTCGCTGCGAACCGTGCGCGATTACTCACACTGAGCCGCGCGGACCTCGTTCAGGCAATGAGAGCCGAAGACGTTCGCGAATCCGAAACGTCATACTTAAACTCCGTCTTCCATTTTATCCTGATTCGAAAGGGCACATGATGCCAACGCCATCACTCCCTTTCGATTCCCGAATCGCGGCCTACTGTGCGCCAACGGGTCCGGAAGTTTTCAGCGGCATCGTTCACGGCAATCAGATTTCTACGCCGGATCCATTCGATGTCGCGTTGATTCACGCGGATGCGCGGGATGCGTTCACGAAATTGCTCGGCCGTGCATCCTCTACGGAACCGCCGAAAAGTGGCAAAATCCTGTTGCTGCTCGGCGAGGGAGGGAGTGGCAAAACGCACCTGATGCGGGCATTTTGGGCCGCAACTCACGCCGACGGTGACGGCTATTGCGGTTACCTGCAACTTGCAACGGAAACCGATCACTACGCCCGATACGTGCTGTCGAAACTGCTCGATTCGCTCGAACGGCCTTACAAATATGGTCATGCTGAAACGGGGCTGAAGCGGCTGGCGCGGGGCGTTCTCGATGCGATCGATAATATTTCGGTCGAAGAGCGGCAGAAGTTGTGCGATGACATGCTCGAACCGGCGGAAGTCGAAGCGCTCGTTCACCGGTTGGCGTATCTCGCGGTGCAAGTACCGCGATTTCAGGGCATGGATATTAATGTGATTCGCGCCATGCTTTTCACGTTAGCCAACGATACACGGATTCACGCCGTCGTGATTCAATGGCTGCGCTGCGAAGACTTATCGCGCCGCGACCGCGAACTACTCGGCGACCTGGTACCCCGACCGCAACCGGAAATGCCCGCGAAAACGATCCACACGCTCGGGCAGTTGATGCACTCCGTCGGAGGGAAGGCGTTCGTGCTTCTCGTCGACGAGATGGAATCGGCTTACGACAGGCATTCGAACAAAGACGATCCGAGTGCGGCTTTACGTACGGCCGTCAACACGCTCGTCGAAATCGCCGATTCGGTGCCAAACGCGGTCATCGTCATCGGCTGTATCCACACGGTCTTCAACGAAATCAAACAGCGAATTCCGGGTACGAAGTTGGACCGACTTCTTAACGACCCTGACTCAATCCTCCTCGGAGCGTTCCCAACAGTTAAGGAAATCGAAGCGATGCTCGCGCTGCGATTGGAAGCGATCTTCCACGCGGCAAGCACTGAACCCGATGTAACGAATCCGATTGCCCCGTTCGCGAAAGCGGACATCGACGGCCTCGCGGGGTTTCGATCGCGGGACATTCTCGACAACCTGCGCAAACACCGTGAAGCGTGTATGTTGGCCGGGAACTGGGTGAAGCCCCAGTGGAACACGACCACGAC
Organism: Limnoglobus sp.; assembly: GCA_043727665.1. GTDB lineage: Bacteria > Planctomycetota > Planctomycetia > Gemmatales > Gemmataceae > Limnoglobus. Next base: position 4,315 of record JAYSYI010000312.1, read on the forward strand.
ACAAACAGCCGTTTCTACTCCGTGGCCGCAACGCTGGAACGACCATCTCGCGACTTGCAAAGTTTCCGTTTTAGACGACGAGCCGCAACTTGCCGAGTTACTGGCGTTCGCGATCCGCTCCGTTTCCGATGAGCTTCCCATCGGTCACACATTCACAACGAATCGGGATGACCGTTTCGTCTCAGTGGACGCGATTGGGTTGGGGAAGACCGACTTCCAATTGCTGGTGGCGGTTTGCACTAAGGGCGCACAAGGCGGCGGCTTGAGCAATCAAATCAGAAGTGCCGCGTCAAAAGCCGGCGACCTTCCGGCCATTTTCGTACGCTCGACTGACTTCCCTGATAAGCCGAATCTAGTCATAACCAAAGAAATCGCAAAACTCGTTGCGCCGGTTGGTAGGGGGAAGAAGGTGGTTGTTGCGGATGCGGATTGGCGGGCGTTGGCGGCTTTTCGTGCGTTCCACACGCAGCATGGCAAAGACGCAAGTTTCGCCGCATGGCAGCGCGATGACAAGCCACTGTCGGGCCTCACCGCGATTCGCAATATCCTCTCGCTCGATACTCGTACGTTCGATGTGCCGGCCGTCGTGGTGGCCAAACCGCCGCCTGCCACCGCACCCGTTCCGGTTCCGCCGCCGCCCGTTGTCGGCGTGAAATTACCTGTGCCGCAAGGGACGATCCACTTGGGTCGTACGCGCGGCATCTCGCCTGCCCCGGTCGATATGGCAGCGGATGATTTTTGCCGACACGCAGCGTTTCTCGGCGGATCGGGTAGCGGTAAAACGACGGCGGCGCTGACGATTATCGAACAGCTTCTGCTGGACGGCATCCCGGCGGTGCTGATCGATC